>DDIS01000116.1:0-419 GCA_002338615.1 Proteobacteria bacterium UBA1844
AGCTGGCGGCATTGTCGTGCTTTCTGCTGCTGGTATGGTGTAACAACGGGCTTGCGGTCCGCGCCTTACGGCGTGACCACGATCGGAAAAAAGGACAATGATGCGAACGATACAAACGAAGCAAACGGCAGCAGCGTGTGATGGGCGGAACGGGCGGCGTGAGCTCCGGGCCTGGTCAGCCATGTTGGCGGTTCTGGCACTCACCACCCTCGGCGAAAGCGCTATGGCACAGGACGTCAGCTATTCCTGGTTCGAAATTGGTGTTATCGGACAGGATGCGAGTCGCAGCGGCAGTGACTATAACCCGCTTCTTGACCAGACGGTCGATATCAATACCAAGGATGGTACCGGCGTACGTTTCCGGGGTTCGATCGGCACCTGGCATAACCTGTACGCGTTTTTTGACTATGCATCGGTGG
>DDIS01000116.1:537-1027 GCA_002338615.1 Proteobacteria bacterium UBA1844
CCCTGCCGTTGATGCGGTAGTGACGAACAGTCAGGGCGAGATGTTTCCGGCCAGCGATGAATTCGACCTGACCACGATCACGGGCGGTTTTGGCTACAAGTACTCGCTGAATTTCACGACCGACCTGTACGCAGAGGTCAGTTACGACAGTCTCGATTTCGATTTCGGCAGTTTTGCGGGTGAGAATTTCGACACGGGTGACACAGGGCCGGGTGCAACGATCGGGATCCGCAAAATGTTCAGCGATAACTTCCAGGGGCGCGCGCACGCCCGGTATACCAGTGTGGGCAACGCCGATCTCGATACGCAGACGGTCAGCTCGGATACGCTATTCGGGATCGGTTTTGGCTACACGTTTATCCGTGGCCTGTCGATCGAATTGGACTACGAAACCGGCGATATCGATGCCTGGTCGCTGGGCATACGGCTGGGCCTGGACGAAGATTGATGTGGCGGGCACTCAAATAATGCCGTAGGAGCGGCATCCTGC
>DDIS01000116.1:1131-12065 GCA_002338615.1 Proteobacteria bacterium UBA1844
GAGCGGCATCCTGCCGCGATTGAAATTGGTTCGCGGCAGGATGCCACGATTGAAACTGGTTCGCGGCAGGATGCCGCTCCTACGACACGGCAACACAACCCTAAAGAGAAACAAGCACTATGCAATTAACGATTTTTGGCTCCGGCTATGTAGGACTCGTGACCGGCGCATGTATGGCCGAAGTAGGCAATCATGTCGTCTGTGTTGATATCGACGCGGAAAAGACGCGGCGCCTGAATGCAGGCGAGATTCCCATCTTTGAGCCAGGTCTCGAAGACTATGTCGTACGAAATATGGAAGCAGGGCGACTTGAATTCACCACGGATATTGCCAAAGGCGTGGATCATGGCCTGTTCCAGTTTATTGCGGTGGGAACGCCGCCCGACGAGGACGGCTCCGCTGATCTTAAGCATGTGCTTGCCGTGGCGCGCTCTATTGGCGAACACATGAACGGATACAGGATCATCGTCGATAAATCCACGGTGCCCGTCGGCACAGCCGACAAGGTTCGCGAGACGGTACGCGCCGCACTTAATGAGCGCGGCGCCGAGCTTGAATTCGATGTTGTATCAAACCCCGAGTTCCTGAAAGAAGGGGCCGCGATCAGTGATTTCATGAAGCCTGACCGGATTATCGTCGGTACGGACAATCCACGTACCGGGGAATTGCTGCAAGCCTTGTACGAGCCGTTCAATCGCAACCACGAGCGCGTGATCAGCATGGACATTCGTTCCGCGGAACTTACGAAGTATGCGGCGAATGCGATGCTTGCAACGAAGATAAGCTTCATGAACGAGGTCGCAAATATTGCGGAACGAGTAGGCGCCGATATTGAAAAGGTGCGCATTGGCATTGGTTCGGATCCCCGCATCGGTTACCAGTTTATCTACCCCGGGGCCGGTTACGGCGGCTCCTGCTTTCCGAAGGACGTGCGCGCGCTGGCACGGGCGGCACACGCGGTGAATTACGATGCGCAGTTGCTGGATTCGGTGGAGGCCGTCAACAACCGTCAGAAGTTACGCCTGTTCGAAAAAATCTCGGCGCGTTATGACGGCGACCTCGCGGGTAAGTGCTTTGCGCTTTGGGGGCTCGCGTTCAAACCGAAAACAGATGACATGCGCGAGGCATCCAGTCGCAACCTGATGGAGGCTTTGTGGGCGGCCGGTGCAAGCGTGCGGGCATACGATCCCGAGGCGATGGAGGAAACGCAACGAATTTACGGCGATCGTAAGGACTTGCAGCTGTGCGATACGGCGCAGGAAGCACTTGAGGGCGCCGATGCACTTGCGATCCTGACCGAGTGGCAGGAATTTCGCAGTCCGAATTTCGACATGATCCGGGATACACTGAGCGACGCTGTCATATTTGACGGACGCAATTTGTACGATCCGGATTTGTTGTCCATGCACAATATCACTTACTACGCGATTGGCCGCAGCAACGAAGCTGCGGCAACGCCAGGCGCTTATAATCGGCGCAAGACCGATCGGGTTGTTAACAGTTGAGGCACCTGTGCCGCGCTTTGACACCGATTCGACCAAACAGGAGATTCGAGGCATGCCCGTTAAACAATCTTTGAATACGTCGCACTATCGACAGAGGGCACTTGCGCTTTTTGTTGTGACCTGCGCCGCTACGCTGCCGTTACAGGTAATGGGCCAGGGCTGGACTTTTGAACCTGTCCTGCGCGTCGGTGCGGAAAGCGACGACAATGCGCAGATGGCCTTTCGTACGGACGAGGAAATAAAGCTGGAGGGATTCCTGGCTGATCTGGCGGCAACGGTGAAATACGAGTCGCGCCGTGATCAGTTTGAAATAGAACCGCGCGTGCTGATACGGAACTATTCGGACGAACCGGAGTTTGACTCCGACGACTTGTTTTTTCGCAGCCTATACCAGCATCAGCTGCAGAATAGTGACTATGGCTTTGCGTTGTTTTTTGACCGCCAGCAGGTACGCACGGCGGAGCGGGCTGACACCGACCTCGACGCCGAAGACATAGACGAGATTACCGACGATGATAGCGGGCGAGTCGGTCTGATGGGTGAGCGCAACCGCTGGCGTCTATTGCCAAACTTCTCGCATCAGTTTTCGCCCAAGTCATCCATTGACGCCAACCTTGCCTATTACAATGTTCGCTACGACGACGTGGTATCAGGATTCCTGACCGACTTCGATGATCTTCGTTTGGATCTTGCATACCGCTACGCGTACACGGAGACGACCACGGGGATTTTGCTGGGTTCGGGACGGGACTATGAAACCAAGGATGATCTGCTGCCACGGAAGCTCAATGGCTACGGCGCCCAGGTCGGGTTCGAGCGTGCGTTATCGGACACGACAACCGTGCGTGCGCTGATTGGCATGGAATCGACCGATCTTACGAATCAGGACCGTGTAAATGAGGTCGTCGGGGAACTCGTTCTGCGACGCCAGTTGCAAACGATTCGCCTGCTGGCACGCTACCAGCGGCTCGTGAACGCGTCGGGTGCAGGACGGCTGTCAATTCGCGACAGTCTGAGCCTGAACGCGACCCGGAACCTGAACGAACGAATGAGTGCAGGCCTCGGTCTGCGTGCCTACCAGGACGATCCATTGGGCGTTTCGAACGCAGTGGAGCAACGGCAATACGTCCAGGTACGGGCACGCTTTACATGGTACCTGGCGACGTCATTTTCAACCGAGCTGGACTACCGTTACACGGTCCTCGATCGGGGTGACCTGATCGGCGAAGGCGCGAACAGCAACCAGATCAACATCTGGTTTTCCTATCATCCATACTCCGATGCCCGCTAATCTGGTGCCGGTCATAACTTGATAACTTATTGGAGGCCGCTGCCACGCTTCCGCCAGCTACGCAAACTGTGCCTATGCCAAGCCAGGCCGTGGTTATAAGATGAATAGAATCACGGGCCCCCACCGTGAGCGAGTATTGATGCGTTCGAGCGAGTTGTGCCTAGCCTGTTGCCAATGTTTTTGCGCTAGATTGAAGCGCTGGATCAGTTATTTCGCTTTGCCCAATGCCGCGACGACCTCGTTTGAATCAACCAGGTGCCTTGTACCACGTAATTCTGCGCGGCAACGGACGACGAACAATCTATTTTGATGACCATGACCGATTGCGCTGGCATAAGATATATTCATCGCAATCCCGTGCGGGCGGGCATGGTTAATTGCCTGTCGTAATATAAATGGAGCAGTCACGACGCGTATGCAGGAGGACAGTGCCCATCGTGGCTTACAGTTGACTGGGTCCTGCACATGTTTGGCAGAACGCAGCAAGCCGCCAGACGCTACTACAGTCAATTTGTTCAACACAAGCAACCTGATGAACTTACTCGACGGCTGTCTGGCGGTAGCGACGCCGATGATGGGGTACTCGGCGATGATCAGTTCGTCCTGAACGCACTGAACCGCCGAAGGACCCAGTCATCCGCAGATATCGAAGACCTGGTGGAAGACGCCTGCAAACGCCACAAGGTTACTCGTGACGACCTGGCGTCAAAATCACGTGACCGTCGATACTCGAGAATTCGGGCTGAGATAGGTATTGCTGCAACGGAAAAAAATATAGCGAGCGTCACTGAAGTAGCGCGCTTGTTTAATCGTAGCCAACCTGGATTATCGCGCGCGATGAGTCGCTTGCGAGACTCACTCATTTAGCCTCGTGGATGAAAAAGCGACGTTCATCCAGGCAATAAGTTATAAAGTTATGACCGGCACCGGTTAATACGCCATGTCGTCGCGGAACATCAGTGCCACGGTCTTGGCGATGATCTGGATGTCGAGCATGAATGACCAGTCGCGCAGGTAGCGAAGATCGTATTCGATGCGTCGTTCCATATCCTCGATGGACCGGGTTTCGCCGCGGCAACCGTGTACCTGCGCCAGGCCGGTAATGCCCGGGTACACTTTATGGCGCACCATGTAGCCCTTGATCAGGCCGCGGTATTGTTCGTTGTGCGCGATCGCGTGCGGCCTGGGCCCGACAACGCTCATACGGCCTTGCAGCACGTTGATGAACTGTGGCAGTTCATCAAGCGAATAACGCCGCAGAAAGGCACCGAGCCGCGTGATACGTGCATCGTTGCGGGTTGCCTGGCGGATTTCGCCCGAGTCTTCTGTGACTGACATCGAGCGGAACTTGTAGACAGTAATTTCCTTACCATCCAGGCCGTAACGTCGCTGCTTGAAAATAACGTCGCCGCGGGAGGTCAGTTTGATGCCCGCCGCTATTAACAGCAGCAGCGGACCCGTCAACAACAGCACCATCGAGGCGATCACATAGTCGCTGATCCGTTTGACAATGGCCTGCGTGCCATGGAACGGTGTCTCGCAAAGTGCAATAACCGGGACACCGTCGATAAGATCGGTACGGCACTGAATCAGGTCGAATACGTAAACATCCGGCACAAAGTAGATCGAAGCCGTAGTGTCGTGTAACTGGTCCAGCAATTCGCTGACCCTCTGAATATTGCGCATCGGCAACGCGATGAAAATGACGTCGATGGCGTTGGTCTGCAGAAAGACAGGCAAGTCCTGCAGACCACCGATAATCCGCAGGCCTGGATCGTCACTGAGGCGCTCGCTGCTGCGATCATCAAAAAAACCTTCAAAGCGCATACTGCCATGGCGCGGCGAGGCGAGCTTTTTGGCGAGCGTCTGGCCCACGGCATTCGCACCGGCGATAACGACAGACTTGGCGTTGTCCGCCGACAAAACGGTGCGCTCAATGACCGCATCGATGATCAAGCGCGTCAGAACGATCAACGGCGGGGTAAACATGACCCAGGTGAACAGCAACCTGCGCGAAAAAATCGATGACGTCTTGGTACCGTAGCCAAGTAGCAGGAGAATGGCGACCACGAGGCCCCAGCGTATGGCCACTGAAATCATGCTATTCGAAAGCCGGTTGCGCGTTTCGAACTCGTTCCTCGGGCGATCCGGAATCAGGATCATCGCCAACAGGAACGAAATGATCATGAGCGCCTGGTAGGGCTCACGCATGGGCTCGTCATAGACCCACATGCAAACGCGCAGCACGAAAAACGAGATCAGCGCTGCCGACAAGCGACGCAGGATCAGCAGTGTGGCATGCGGGATTTCAAAACTGGTTTTGCTACTGGTGACCATTTGCTGGTTGGGCTCTTTTTCTCAGTTTGCTCAATATAATAATAGTTGAGCGGAAAGTTTTCGCTGGCAGCCTTGCGGCAACCTATCGAGCGGTAGTCATTATGACAGGCGTGGGGCAAGCAGTTCCGTTTATGTGGCTAAAAAGCGCATTAATCGGTCCGAATGGTCTAAATTCCTCCGGTCCACAAGCAGTGAAGGGACAGCCTTGACACAGGCTGTCCCTTCGGTCGTTGGACCTCGATACTGTTTCTTCCGGTTGTCAGGTTGAGCGCCTGTGGAGCCGCAATCTGCGGCCTGACATTACAACCATGAAGAGCAACATCAGACCCAGCAACTCGGGGATAGACGTGGCACCGCCGCCACCGCCGCCACCGCTGGGTGGTGGTGGTGTGACCACCGCAGTCACGGTCACAGTACGCGTGACCTGCGTGGCATCGTTACCACTCGAATCACTCACGTCGTAGGTTACGGTGTAGGTACCAGCCGCCGCCGTGTTGACCGAGCCACCTATGACGATGTTGGCACTAATGTCACCGTCGACATCGTCGGTAGCCGTTGCGCCTGGCTCGTTGTAGGTATTGCCAACCGTCAAGCTCATCGATGCGCTGCCGATCAGCGTAATCACCGGTGGCGTCGTATCGGCCGCTGCCGTTACGTTGACAGTTCGGGTGGCGGTCGTCTCGTTACCGGCGGAATCCGCAACTGTGTAGGTTACGGTGTAAGCGCCGACAGTCGTCTCATCGACGTCATCGGTGGTTACTATGTCAGCTGTAATGTCGCCATCAACGTCATCCATCGCGGTTGCGCCTGCGTCGGTGTACGTACCACCAACAACCACGCTCGCCGGATTTGCGCCCGTAATCGTGATAACCGGCGCTACCGTGTCCGGATTGGTTTCAACGTTGACAGTGCGGCTAACTTCAACAGCGGCATTGCCGGCGTCGTCAGAGACATTGTAGGTAACGAAGTAGGTGCCCACAGTTGCGGTGTCCACCGTGTCGCCGCCAACGACAATAGCCGCCGTCAGTGCTGCATCGTCATCCACGTTGTCGGTTGCGGCCACGCCGTTCCTGGCCGCCGCATCGTCCCAGGTACTGCCTACGGCAATCGAGACCACCAGTGGGCTCACCGTGATTACCGGGGCTTCTGTGTCCAGTACCGTCACTGTGCGGTTTGCGGGAACCAGCGGATGCAAGCCGCCAGAGTCGGTTACATCGTAGGTGACAACGTAGTCTCCCGCTGCATTGACGTCCACAACGTCACCGCCGATTACAATATTGGCCGTGATGTCGCCGTCCTGGGCATCCGTCGCGGTAACACCTGCCAGTGCAGCCGCGTCATCCCAGGTGTCACCCATCATGATTTCAACTGTTGTCGGGGTGACCGTAATGACCGGCGGGTTGTTGACGCCCGCGTTCTGGCACATCGGGTCGGTAACGAAGCGCACCTCTACCAGGCCGCGATCGAAGCGGACCTCTCCGCCACCGACGTTGTCGGTAATCTGGTAGCGGAAGCTGTCACTCGTTGCCGCACTGCCGTCATGCGTATAGCTGAAAGTTCCGTCTGTTTGTATGTCGACGGTTCCGGCATTCGGCCCTTGCGTAATCTGACCTGTAACGAATGACAACGTATCCCCATCCGGATCGGAGTCGTTCCATAGCAGATTATTCACGCCGTAATAGGGGTGCAGAGTCGGCGTACCGAGAATCGTCCTGGTTTCGCCGGCAGACGTGAGGCAAATCAGGTCAGTGCCCGCAATCGGTTTGTCGTTGCCATCGGTAATTGTCAGCATTACAGACTGTTCGGCAATGCGGCCACCCGTATCCGTGACTCGCACGACGAGCGCGTAGTTGCCAATGTCATGCTGACCTGGCGCACCGCCCAGCGTTGCCGTGCCGTTGCCATTGTCCGTCACGGTCATCCAGCCTGGTTTGACCGGCGCTGAGTAAACCAGCGCTGCGGGCGCGTCTTCTGCATCACTCGCGGTCAGCAGGTGATTGAAAGACGCGTCACCTTTCTCCGCAAATGTCGTTGGCGGCGCAGCACTCGTGAATACCGGAGCGGCATTCGAAGCAACGACATTCACGGTGAATTCATGTGGTGCGCTGTCGTCAGTGCCGTCGTTTACGATAAGACTGAAGTCCAATGCGCCCGGTGCGCCGGGTGTACCGGCCAGGGTCGCGCGGCGCGGGTCGCTGCCATCAGGCGTCAGCGTAAAGCCATTAAGATTGCCGGCCGACGAAATCGTCAGTGCCTGGCCGAAATCCGTATCTGTCGCGATGACCGTATAGGAATAGGCTTCGCCTACCACGGCGCCCGTCACGGGCAAGCTCACGATTTCCGGAATTTCGTTGTTATTGGTGTAAATGCGGTTCGGCGACAGGTAGTTGCCGAAGATGATGTCGTTATCGCCATCGCCGTCCAGGTCGCAGGTCGGGTCCACATCGCTATCGGGTCCGCAAATGGAGATAGAGGTCGATGCGTCGGGGCTACCCGGCAGTTCGATTGCGTCACTGAAGCTGACACTGGTCGATCCTGACTCGATAAACAAGTTCAAGTACAGCTTGTTCTTACTAGACTCGTTATTGGCGGCAATAATATCTAGGTCGCCATCGTGATCGATATCGATCACACGGATTTCACGGGTGTAATCCGCATCGGGGCTGATCTGCCGCGCGGGAAAGAACAGGTTATTGTTGTCGTTGGACTGATTATTCAGCATGTACTGGTTGGGCTGTTCACGATTGCCAATGATGACGTCGTCCCAGCCGTCGTTATTGAGGTCAGCCGCGGCGACCCAGTCGGTGTAGTTTGCATCCGGGCTAAGGTCACGACGTGTGTCAAAAGGAAATCCAGCGGCGCTGCCATTATTGACATAGAGATCGTTGCGCTGATTTTCACGATTGCCAATAATCAGATCGGGCGAGGAATCGTTGGTGAAGCGCCCAATGGCAGAAGAGCTGGAGTCGGTCGAGGCCGAACCGTTTAGCGTGCCATTAACGCTGAAACCCGCCATGGCGCCGCCAATGAATACCATGTTACCGCTACCACGATTGGTGACGACCACGTCCGGATCGCCGTCGCCGTTGACGTCGACAAAGTTCGCGTCACTGGTGTGTCGCGAGGTCATCACCGTGCTCAGTGCGTTCTGGTCAAGAAAGCTGAAGCTGCGCGCACCATTATTGCGATACAGGCGGTTAGCGGCGGTACTGCGATTGCCGATCAGAATATCGAGGTCGCTGTCACCATCAACGTCTGCCACATCGACCGAATCGGACCTTTCAGTGCTCCCGTCGAGGTCCACAGGCGGAAGGAAACCGCCTGCACCATCACCCCAGAAAATCTGGTTGGTCTCGTTGGTCGCGTCATTCGCGACGACGAGATCCGGAGAGCCGTCACCGTCGAGATCCGCAACGACAACCGATCGCGTCGATGTGTTGCCTCCAACACTGCTGACGGTGGTGGCATTCTGCAATGCCGACATCGCGGGAATACCGATGGCTAGTCCCAGCACAGCGAGCAGCGAGCCAAGTAATGCGTGGCTTACCCGTCCGGTCTGGCGTGTCTGAAGTGCTGTGCATGAAGCAATCGTTCCGCGTACGAAACGTACTGCCCTACAGCTGGTTTTGGCGCTCAATGTCATGACAATACCCGTAGTTTGTGGTGTTGTTTTCTTCCAACAAGTTAATTTTGGTTTAGCTGCCGGAAGGGTGGTTTGGTGCAATTATTGTTCTTTTGCTGGTCCGGCATGGAAGCTTGGGTCTGCGTCCCCTGGCTCCCTGCACGGGTCGTAATTATTGTGACAGTATCCTCAGTTCTCGCAAAAATTCCGTGATCCGGGTCACAAAAAGTCGTCTATTGGCGATCTTATGTCAAGTGGAGTCTGACGGGTACCGCGCGCCGATTGTGGCGAGGTTGCCGGCTATCCATTGTTTCCGTTCGTTGTTGCCTGATTCCGACAATAGCAGCAATTTCCGATAGCCAGCCGGCGATTTACCAGAATCGGGAAATTGTTTGCACGTGGTGCGCGCCGGGTCAGCACTATGCCCATAGCAATGGACACGCGGCAGGATGTCGTTATGATCGTCGCACCTTTAAAGGATCTGCAAATCGGGCGCCCGATGGCAAAAAAAATGACGACCCGCGGCGATGTGCTGCAACTGACGTTTGCAAATGGAATCGAGTCCGCGCTGCGCATGGTCATTCCGATCGTGCTGGTGCGACTGCTCAGCCAGGAGGAATTTGGCCAATACCGTCTATTCTGGCTGATCGGCAATACCCTGTTGATGTTCGTGCCGCTCGGAATTGGTCGCAGCCTGCTGTACTTCCTGCCGCGCTCAACGCCGGCGGAACGAGGCGCCTTCGTCAGCCAGTCGATTTTCTATTTCGTTGTTGTCAGTTTGCCGATAGCGGCCTGCCTTTCATTTGCACCGGCGTGGCTGCCGCAGACGATCACCGGATTGACGGATCCGCCGCTCGTGCTCGGCGCATTCATTTTCACTTGGTTAGTTGCCTCACTGATAACGGTGCTGCCGAATGCAGACCGAAATATCCGTTGGCAGTCCATAGCAATTGCCTCCTTAGCAATTGTGCGAACTGCGCTAATAGTTGCAGTCGCATGGTTTACCCGCGACCTGCAGGCGGTTTTTCTGGCGCTACTGGCGTTCACCAGTCTGCAATGTCTGCTACTTGGGTATTACATCATCACACGCCACGGCAAGTATCTTGGTTGGCCTAAGCTGGCCGGACTGCGGCGCCAATTCACCTATTCCGCGCCATTCGGCCTTTCGGGCATTCTCGCGCGGTCACGTCGGCAAATTGAGCAATGGATTGTCGTGTTTCTCTTTTCAGCCCAGTCGCTTGCGATTTTTTCAATTGCGGTGAGCTTCAATGGCTTTTTGGGTCTGCTCCGATCATCGGTCGGAAATGTCGTGCTGCCAAAGATGAGCCGCACTCATGCCGGCGGTGATGTAGGCAGAGCGCTTGACCTCAATAATCGCGGCAATCTCTCAATCTGCTTTCTCGTGTACCCGTTTATCGCTTTTATCTGGATTTTTGCAGACCCCCTGGTTAGCTTGCTGTACACAAGTTCGTACCTGGAGGCGGTGCCGGTTTTGCGCGTGTACGCATTGAACATGCTGGTCATGAGCGTAGAGCTGTCCACAGTGCTGCTAATATACGAGCAAGGCCGCTATGTGATGCTGGTGAGCGCAGGGGTTCTGATAGGCGCGTCAATTCTCAGTTATATTGGCGCACTGCAATTTGGTTTGCCGGGCGTTGCGATAGGAGGACTTATCGGGACTATGATTACCCGTTGGCTAAATTTCAGGCGCGCCGCCAAAATGCTGGGCATCCGTTTTCAAGAAGTTCAGGACTGGGCCACATTGCGCAGAATGTTGCTTGCGGCGGTGCTGGCAGGGGTGGTTGCCTACTACGCGATTGACGCTGTAAGGGTCCTGAACAATCCTGTAGAAATTCTGATCAGCGGTTTCGCTACGCTAGGTGTTTGCTACATGGCGCTTAGTTACCTGTTGCGGTTTTTATGGGTACCCAAAAGTATGCTTGGTTGGCAGCAATGGCCAGCGTCAGATAACAGCCTAAAGTAGCAGGCTACCTGTGCGAGGGGTGAAATAGCGAAATGCGACCAATTGCAGAGATATTGTCGAGGCCATTGGCGAGCGATTTTTGGAAGTATCGGGTGCTGGCGCCTGAAATAGCGTGTTCTGATGATATTTCCAGGGCGTTGCGGGTTATCCACGGTCGCTGGCCGGAGACAGTGCGGCAGGGTTTACCCGCCGCAG
>DDIS01000116.1:12167-12964 GCA_002338615.1 Proteobacteria bacterium UBA1844
AGGATTTACCCGCCGCAGCGCCGATCTTCCTGTTTGCGGCCGGCTGGGGTTCAGGGTCTACCTTGTTGCAACGCCTCATCATGTCCGACGAGTCGATCCTGTTGTGGGGTGAACCTCATGATCACGCTGTGCCGATTGCCCGTATGGCACAGATGATTGCGCCGATCAGCGATCGCTGGCCGCGTTCCAGCTATTACCAGCCACTGGACAATGAACAGCCGCTAAATGAGCAATGGATTGCAAACCTGTCGCCACCGATTGTTGCGCTGCAGGATGCACACAGGCGATTTTTCGAGGCCTGGTTGCGTGATCCTGCCGCTGCGCATGGGCGGTTGCGATGGGGGCTGAAAGATGTGCGTTCTACTGCAGATCACGCGCGATATTTACGATGGTTGTTCCCGGGCGCGAAGTTCGTATTCCTGGTTCGTGATGTTCTGAATTCGTACCGGTCATGCCGGCACGTGGACTGGTTCAGTGTCTGGCCTGATTTCAGAGTCCGTCGGGCGAGTTCTTTTGCGCATCACTGGACGCACCTTGTCTCCGGCTTCCTGGATGCCCGCCGCGAACTGGGCGCCTACTTTCTGCGCTACGAGGACCTCATAGACGGACAGGTATCACTTGACGAACTGGCTAGCCACCTGGAGGCAGATTCCCTCGACCCGGCTGTTCTTGATCTCAAGCTTGGCTCGCGCGCTGGCGGCCGTAAGCCCCTCACGGTTCGCGAACAAACAATCGTACATGCTATCGCTGATCCGATGCGCCAACAGTTGGGATACAGCTAGTGTCCCGTGCGGCTA
>DDIS01000179.1:0-747 GCA_002338615.1 Proteobacteria bacterium UBA1844
CGCTGGCGAGCGTCGCCTGGCTCGCGCTGTTCCTGTCGCTTGCGTCAGTCGCGGCGCTCGGCTACCTGTACCTGGAACGCTTTCGTACGGACGAAAGTGCGAATCGACTCGGCAACGCGCTGAGCGATCTCGAGCGCCAGATCGGGCAGCGCGTGGACGCAAACCAGAGCCGAATGAACGAGCTGGATGCGCGACTCACGAAAGCCGAGGACAACGCCAGGCGCGGCGCCGCAGAACTCGACAGGCAGCAGGACGAGATTGACAGGATCGGCGAGACCGGCGAGCGGCTTGCGTCGGTAATGCCGCGACTGGCGAACATTGAGCGATCGCTTGCCAGCCTGAAGGGTGTATCTGCTGATGTGCAAAATACTTACCTGCTGGCAGAAGCCGAACACTTCCTGCAGATTGCGAACGCGCAATTGCAGCTTGCGGGAAATCCGTATCTTGCCAGGCTCGCGCTTGAACAGGCTGACGATCGGCTGCTGCATTTGGGCGACCCCGCGCTCACCGAAGTACGCCGGGCTGTTGCAAACGAGGTCGCCGCGCTCGATATCATGGAGAAGCCTGACGTCGCGGGGCTCACCTTGACGCTTGGCAGTCTCGCCCAGGTAGCGGAGTCTCTGCCTCTGCGCCAGGAGAAAGATGCCACAAGAAGCGATGCGCTTGCCGAGCAGAATGGCATGCAGCGCGCATGGGCAGCGCTCAAAAGCGCGGTGACCGGGCTGGTACGCTACACCCCGCCGGGCG
>DDIS01000179.1:861-22174 GCA_002338615.1 Proteobacteria bacterium UBA1844
CGACGCTGACGCGCCACTGCTCGCACCGGATGCCGAGCCCTTGATTCGCAGCAACCTGGAGCTGCAGCTGCAGGCCGCGCGACTCGCGCTGCTGCGGGGCGAGCAGGAAGTATTCGAGCAAAGCCTGGACGATGCCGGCGCATGGCTCAATCACTACTTCGATACTTCGCAGGAATCCGTGGCAAGCGCGCAGCAAACGCTTGCAGACATCAGGGCGGCCTACCAGCGCGCGGCACCGCCGGATATTTCTGCGTCCCTGCGCCTCTTGCGGCAATACCGCGAGCTGATGGACGAGCGGTAATGAAGACCGGCCTGATCATCATCATTGTTGCGCTGCTGAGCGCGATCGTCGCACAGGCTTTGTTTGCAGACCCGGGCTACGTCGCAGTCCAGATGCGCGGCCACCTGTTTGAGATGTCGGTGCCCGCACTGCTATTGCTCATTGTGCTGTTCATTGTCGCCTTGCTTGCGCTTCGCGCCATCGTGCTGGCACCACGCCGGCTCGGCGAGGCAGCCGGGCGCTATCGTTCCGGGCGCGCTGGCAAAAAGCTGACGCGCGGCATGATCGAAGTTGCCGAAGGTAATCTCTCACGCGGCGAAAAGCTGTTCGCGCGTGCCGCAGGTGCCAGTGATTCACCGCTCTTTAACTACTTGCAGGCAGCGCGTGCCGCACACCTGCAGGGCCAGGACGAGCGACGCGATGAATGGCTCAGGATGGCCTACGAGGAGATACCCGAGGCCAGCAATGCCGTGCTGCTGACCCAGGCCGAGTTCCAGATGGATCGTCGCCAGTACGAACTGGCGCTGGCGACGCTGAAAAAAATCGATGACAGCTCGGGCGATCACGGACAGGCCACGGCACTGCTCGGTCGTATTTATTATCAACTGGGCGACTGGAACAGCCTTGGCGAATTGTTGCCGCGGCTGCAAAAGCACCGCCGCGTTGACCCGCAAACGCTCGAGATGTGGTCCGTGCGCGTCTACCGCGAGTTCCTCGGGCGCGCCGGTGACGGTGATGCGCTCGCGGAGGCCTGGCAAAAAGTACCGAAGAAGCTGAAGGCGAATCTGACACTGCTGGAGGCCTATTACACGGCGATGCTGCGGGCGGGCGGGCACGAACAAGCGGAAAAGGAACTGGCTGCCACGCTCAAGTCGGAGTGGCGTGGCCCGCTGGCGAGATTATTCGGTCTCGTCGAGGGCAAAAACGCGAGCAAGCAATTGAAGCAGGCGGAAACCTGGCTCGGTGTGCACGGCGATGACCCGGACCTGTTGCTGGCCGCCGCACGCCTGTGTTTGAAGAACGAGTTATGGGGCAAGGCCCGCAGTTACCTCGAAGCAGTCATCGGCCAGAGGCCCACGCCCGAGGCTTACCAGGAATATGGCAAGCTGTTAACAAAGCTCGGCGAAACGGATGCGGCCGCGGACGCGTACCGCGATGGCCTCGGCCTGCTCGCAGAGCCGGCGCCAACCGCGATTCCGCACATGAAGCCCGATCCTCGCTAGTCGGCGCGGCGATGCGCAATAACGACCAGCTCGACACGACTGTCGTCGTTGGTATCGGATATACCGGGCAACGCTTGCTTGCACGCCTGCCAGCGACGAGGATTGGGCTCGGGCGCACGAACATTCGCGGTGAGCGCGTTGCGCAACTGGATCTCGACCATCCGGCAAGCTGGCCCGCGCCGCTTGCCGAACCGGGCCAAAGCGCACTCTCCATCGTTTACACGGTACCGCCATCAACCGTTGCCGAACCCGACCCACGCATCCAGCGCCTGCTCGGTTTACTTCCTCGAGTGCCACAACGCTTTGTCTATATCAGCACGACTGGCGTATACGGCGACCGGCAAGGCGCGCGCGTGGCGGAGACGGCGAAACCCGCACCGGCCACCGATCGTGCACGCCGGCGCAGTCATGCGGAAGATCTGCTGCGTAAGTGGAGTGCCGAACAGGATGTCGACCTGGTCGTGCTCCGGGTTCCTGGCATTTACGGACCGGGACGTCTGGGGCTCGAGCGAATTCGAGCGGGTCATCCCATCCTGCGCGAACAGGACTGCAATCCCGGCAATCGCATCCACGTGGACGACCTCGTGTCCTGCTGTCTTGCCGCACTTGATCGAGGCACAGCACCCGGCATATACAACGTCGCCGACGGCGACGAACGTTCCTCGAGCTGGTTTACCCTCGAAGTGGCACGGCAGGCAGGCCTCGCCGCCCCACCCGTGATCAGCCGCGCCGCCGCCGAACAACAATTCTCAGCCGCCCGCCTGTCCTTTTTGAACGAATCCCGCCGCCTCGACCTCGGCAAAATGCATGGAGTCCTGAGGCCAGGAATCAAATACACCGACGCCGCAGACGGCATCGCCGCCTCACTCTGACCCCATTCTTTCAATGCGCGCTATCGCGGGCGGCTGGGCGCGGGGGCCCTTTTCCCGCAATAAAGCGGCGTGAGCCATTCGGGAACGGAGTCACCGGAGCGCGGCCGCCGTGCGCCGACAGAAACGAATCGCGGCAGGATGCAGCTCCTGCGATAAAAAACGCCCGGAGACTGCGGGGTAGACGCCGAACGAGTTCCTAGCCGGGCTGGCTGCGCTTGGTCCGCAGCCAGGCCGTGAGCGGTTCCCACTCCTCCTGATCGGGCCAGGCAAGGTATTCCGGCAGCTCGAAAATGCTCAGGCCGCGGCTGTAGGCGCGAATGTAATTCTGGGCTTCTCGCAAGGCCGCGACGTACGGGACACGGGTTCTGGAGAGGTACTCGTCGAGTTCGTCCCAGATCAGCGTGTTGTCCCGCACGCGGTTGGCGACCGTGGCAATTTTCACCTGGCGGCGAGCCACTTTGCCGACCTCTTTCAATTCGTCGAGGAAGCGGGCCGTGGCCTGCATATCGATGGTCGAGGCCAGCACGGGAACGACGATCGTCTCGGCGTGATTGACGAGATCAACCAGCTCCGCACCGTGCGAGCGGGCCGGCGCATCGATCACGAGGATGTCCGCCGTGCGCGGTGCGCGTTTCAAGCCATCCTCAAAGCCTGCCACAGCAAATATCTCGGGCCGGTCGGCTGGTCGCCGTTCCAGCCAGTCGAGACTCGAACGCTGTGGATCGTAGTCCGCGAGTGCGACGGAGGCGCCCTCGTTGGCAAAATAAGAGGCAATGTTGGTGGCCAGTGTGCTCTTGCCGCAGCCACCTTTCGCATTCAAAACCATTATGTGCCGCATGTTTTCCCTCGCGCTTTTTTCGTTGTTAGATTGGCGGTTTATGTAAACTACAGAGGCCGCAGGAAAAAGTCCATCCATCGTCACCACACTCATTTTATGTCCGTTATGAACGCCCGAAATTCACTCGATGCAGATTAAATTCTTCAACATGCAAGGCACGGGCAACCAGATCATGGTGGTCGATGAGCGCAACAGTAATCGGCCTCCGCCGACGGCCGATCAATTGCGATTCCTGGCGGATCCTGCGACCGGTCCGGGATTCGACTCGCTGATGTGGGTGATGCCAGCGAAGAGTGATAGTGCCCTTGCGAGCTACCGCGTTTTCAATCGCGATGGCGGCGAGGTTGAGCAATGCGGCAATGGCGTCCGTTGTGTCGCGCGCTTGCTGGCAGCCGACCGAAGCGACAATGGCGCGTTTGCACTGGAGAGCCCGGCGGGGATCATTGAAGCCAGAATTTTGCCGCGCGACCGGGTCAGCGTGAATATGGGGCAGCCTGAGTTCAGGCCCGAACACATACCGTTCATCGCCGAACAGGCTGCGAATTGTTACGAAATTGACGTTGGCGGCGAGCAGTTTGAGATTCGGGTTGTATCCATGGGTAATCCGCACTGCGTGTTGCTGGTTGATGAACCCGCCACGGCCCGGGTCGCAGAGCTCGGTCCTGCCCTGGAGCGCCACGCACGCTTCCCAAGACGAACCAACGTGGGGTTTCTTGGCCTTTGTAACCGGGCCGAACTCTCGCTCCGGGTCTGGGAACGGGGTGTTGGCGAAACGCTTGCCTGCGGCACGGGCGCCTGTGCGGCTATGGTGGTGGCGCGTCGGGCGGGCTGGATCGACGCTACAGCAACGGTAAATCTTCCGGGCGGGCAACTCGTGGTAAGCTGGCCGCGGGCTGCCGACAGCGTCTGGCTGACCGGCGCCGCTCTTATGATTTCTGAGGGAACAATAGACCTATGAGCACACAGCGCCAGCCGGAATTTGTCGAGAGCCCCGTCTCCGAGGAACTTGTTCACGACTACCTCCGCCAGCATCCGGATTATTTCGAACGTCATCCCTCGCTACTTGGCGCTTTGCAGGTTCCGCACGCAAGCGGCGATGCGATCTCGCTGGTGGAACGCCAGGTTTCCGTGCTACGACAAAAAGACCTCAAGCTGGAGCGCCAACTCAAGGATCTGATCGAAGTCGCACGGGCCAACGACGTACTGGCCGCAAAAATTCACCATCTCGCGTTGCAGTTGCTGGCCACAACGGACCTGAATGCCACGGTGGTCGCGATTGAAGAAGCCGTGCGCTCCGGGCTTTCTGCAGACCAGTCCGTGCTGGTGGTATTCGGTGCCGCCGATGAATTCAGTGACGTCAAGGTCGGCCGCTTTTTTCGCGTCATCGGGCGCGACGACGAGGCCGTAAAGCCTTTCAGCACATTTCTGGGCAGCAGCAACCCACGCTGTGGCCAGGCACGCGACTCGCAACTTCAATACCTGTTCCGGGAGGACGCCGCTGAGATCGGCTCCGTGGCGCTGGTGCAACTCGGCAACAAGTCGGAAATTGGCTTTCTCGCCATAGGCAGCACCGAAAGAGATCGATTCCATCCAGGCATGAGTATGGATTTCCTCGCCCGCGTAGGCGACCTGGTCGCCGCAGCGCTTAAACGGTTCTGAAAGGCCGGCGCCGCCGGGAAACAGCAGCTCGAGGTTCTTGACACGTGGACACTGACGAGCGGCACTGGATCGACCGCTTTATCCGTCACCTTGAAACTGAACGTCGCCTGTCCGCGCTCACCTGCAAACATTACCGGCGTGACCTTGTGGCGTTGGCCAGCTGGTGCGATTCGAACGGCGTCAATGACTGGCGTGCGCTGGACAGCGAACACATCCGCAGCTGGGCCGCATCCTGTTTTCGCCGCGGGCTTGCGGGCAGAAGTATTCAAAGGCAATTGTCCGCAGCACGCACATTCTTTCGCTACCTATTGCGCGAGCGGCATGTACAGCAGAATCCGGTCACGGCTGTTTCCGCACCCAAAGGAAAAAAGCGTCTGCCCGGCAGCCTCGATGCAGATAGCATGGCGCGCCTGCTATCGATCCCGGGCACCGGTCCACTCGTTGATCGCGATCGTGCGATGCTCGAATTGCTGTACTCATCCGGCTTGCGGCTGGCCGAACTGACAGACCTCAACCTCGGCGCGATCGATTTCAATGATGCAACGGTGCATGTCACGGGCAAGGGCAACAAGGACCGCATAGTCCCGGTCGGCAGGCACGCGCGCGGCGCTGTCAAAGCCTGGCTCAAAACGCGCGGCGAACTGGCCGGCGTGAACGAGCCCGCGCTGTTTGTCAGCAGCCGGGGTGGACGGCTCAGCAAGCGCTCGGTGCAGGCGCGTGTCACCCACTGGGCAAAGCGCCAGGGCATTGATACCCGCGTCTACCCGCATTTGTTCCGGCACTCATTCGCGACTCATTTACTGGAATCCAGCCACGATCTCCGGGGCGTGCAGGAACTGCTCGGACACGCCAATATTTCGACCACCCAGGTCTATACGCACCTTGATTTTCAGCATCTCGCCCAGATTTACGATCAGACGCACCCCCGCGCCAAGAGTCGGCGCGGTAGAAACGAATGAGGCGAGAGCCGCCGTATTCGGCATCTGCCAAGCAGACTTCCATAGCAAAATCAAAGGCTTAAGGATTTCACGATGGAGCAATTCAGAGGGACGACAATCGTCTCCGTGCGCCGCAATGGCAAAGTAGCAATTGCCGGTGACGGCCAGGTTTCGATGGGCAATACAGTGATGAAAGGCAATGCACGCAAGGTTCGGCAACTCGCCAACGGCCGTGTCATCGCTGGTTTCGCCGGCGGCACCGCGGATGCGTTTACCCTGTTCGAATTGTTCGAGGCAAAGCTCGAGCAATACGGCAACCTGACGCGTGCCGCCATCGAACTTGCGAAAGACTGGCGCACTGACCGGCGCCTGCGACGGCTCGAAGCATTGCTGTGTGTCGCAGACAAGGAATCTTCTTTCATTATCTCGGGCAATGGCGATGTCATCGAACCTGAAAATGAAGTGATGGCGATAGGTTCAGGCGGCCCGTTTGCGCAGGCCGCAGCACTCGCGTTGGTAAGAAATACCGAACTTGATGCGCGCACAGTTGCGGAGAACGCCCTAAATATCGCGGCAGAAATCTGCGTCTATACCAACAAGAAAATCGTTGTGGAAGAACTGTAACCGCCGGCATCCATCTAATTTTTGAAATACAGGACGACCCATGTCACAAATGACCCCCCGTGAAATCGTGCAGGAACTGGACAAACACATCATTGGCCAGGATGAGGCCAAGCGCGCGGTGGCGATCGCATTGCGTAACCGCTGGCGCCGGGTCCAGGTAGAAGAGCCGTTGCGCAGCGAAATCACGCCGAAGAACATACTCATGATCGGCCCGACCGGCGTCGGCAAGACAGAAATTTCCCGGCGCCTCGCGAAACTTGCGAAAGCCCCCTTCATCAAGGTCGAGGCAACCAAATTTACCGAGATCGGTTATGTCGGGCGTGAAGTCGATTCAATTGTTCGCGACCTGATGGATGTTGCGGTCAAGATGATTCGTGAACAGGCCGTCGACAAGGTCCGGCCACGCGCTGAAGACGCGGCCGAGGAGCGAATCCTGGATGTCCTGTTGCCCCCAGCGACCGCCGGTGTTGGATTTACCGCCGAGCCAGCGAACCAGAAAGAGAGCGACACGCGGCAGAAGTTTCGCAAAATGTTGCGCGAAGGCAAGCTCGACGACAAAGAAATAGAAGTCGAAGTCCAGGCTATTCCGATGGGCGTGGAGATCATGGCGCCTCCCGGCATGGAAGAGATGACCAGCCAGTTGCAGGGCATGTTTCAGAACCTTGGCGGCAATCGCAAGAAGACCCGCAAGCTCAAAGTCAGTGTGGCACTCAGACAGCTCACTGACGAAGAGGCCGGACGCATGGTCGACGAGGAAGAACTCAAGACCCAGGCGCTCGATGCTGTGGAGCAACACGGCATCGTGTTTCTCGACGAACTCGACAAGGTCACCCGCAGTTCGGGTACGCAGGGTGCGGACGTGTCGCGCGAAGGTGTACAACGTGACCTGTTGCCCCTGGTGGAAGGCGCCACCGTCAATACCAAGTACGGCATGGTGCGAACCGACCATATTCTGTTTATTGCATCCGGTGCGTTTCACACCTCCAAACCCTCGGATTTGATTCCGGAGCTGCAGGGCCGTTTCCCGATTCGCGTTGAATTAAAGTCGCTGTCGACGGACGACTTCGTGCGCATCCTCACCGAGCCCGACGCGTCGTTGACCGACCAGTACGCTGCACTGCTCGCAACAGAAGGCGTTGACCTCCAGTTCACGGAGAGCGGTGTAAAACGTATTGCAGAAGTTGCGTTCCAGGTGAACGAAAATACGGAGAATATCGGCGCACGACGTCTGCACACGGTGATGGAGCGCCTGCTGGAAGCCGTCTCCTTCGAAGCGTCGGACAAGAGCGGCAGTCATCTGCAGATCAACGCGGGATACGTCGACGAACATCTTGCCGAGCTCGCGAAAGACGAGGACCTCAGCCGCTATATTCTGTAGGCATTTGCGGCCGCACACTTTGCGCACAGCCTTTAGCCAGGAGACGTTCGGGATGACTGCGACATAAGCCATGACGCCAACAGAAATAAAACTGCGCAAGACCTCCCGCCTGCTCGTCATTACATTCGACGACGGCGCCACCTTCGAGTACCCGTTCGAGTACCTGCGAGTCCATTCGCCGAGTGCGGAGGTCAAAGGCCACGGCCCCGGACAGGGACGCCTGCAGACAGGCAAGGAAGCGGTCGTGATCTCGTCCATTGAGCCCGTCGGGCATTACGCGGTACGGCTGGTGTTTGACGATGGCCACAATACCGGCCTTTATACCTGGGATTATCTGCGGGAACTTGGCGACAAGCAGAGCGCCAACTGGCGCTCTTACCTCGACCGCCTGCAAGCAGCAGGGTATGCTCGCCACAAAACCGAGTAGCCACCCGCCATGCCAGAAAACAAGCCAGCAGCCGAAGAAACGCATTTCGGCTACCAGACCGTGCCGGTCGAGGAAAAAGCGGACCTCGTCAGGGGTGTCTTCGATTCGGTTGCATCGAAATACGACCTCATGAACGACCTGATGTCGGGTGGGCTGCATCGCATCTGGAAACGATTTACGATCGGCGCGGCGATGGTTCGGCCTGGGCACCGCGTACTCGATCTCGCTGGTGGCACGGGGGATCTGTGCCGAACCTTTGCCCGCCAGGTCGGCACGACGGGCGAAGTGGTGCTCGCGGATATCAACCATGCGATGCTCGAGCAGGGCCGGCGTCGGCTCGTGGATGCTGGTGTTGCTGGCAATTTGTCCATCGTGCAGGCCGATGCGGAGAATCTGCCGTTTGCGGATGCGAGCTTCGATCGCGTCACCATGGCCTTCGGCCTTCGGAACGTAACCAACAAGGAAGCCGCGCTCGAATCCATCTACCGGGTCCTGAAACCGGCGGGCAAAGCATTGATCCTCGAATTCTCAAGACCCATGGAGGCTCTCAAACCGGTCTACGATTTGTATTCGTTCAAGGTCCTGCCCGTCCTTGGCAAAATTATCGCGCAAGACGCCGACAGCTATCGGTACCTTGCGGAATCAATCCGTATGCACCCCGATCAGGACAGCCTGAAGGACATGATGCAGGCAGCGGGATTCGAGCGATGCCATTATCACAACCTGTCCGGCGGTATCGTTGCGCTTCACACCGCGTATCGAGTGTAGGTTCCCGGAGAAAAAGCGTTGTGAATGCTCTTGAAAACCTGTTGCGGCCCGTCGCAAGACTTTTGAACCGCAATATCGCGGCGACGACGCCGGCACGCGAGCTATGCGCGCAACTTGACGGCACGATAGCCGCGGTTCGTGTCAGCGACACGGGCCTGGCCATGTATTTTCACATCCACAGCGATGCGGTCGAACTCAGGACGAGCACTGACAAGGATCCGGATATTGCCATCAGTGGCTCCCTGCTCACGCTTCTGCGAACTGCGCAGGGGGGCGGCGAGGAAGCTATACGCGACGGAAGCTTGCAGTTGCTTGGCGATGCGGAGCGTGCGCAGGCGTTTCAGAAGCTGCTTGGCTATGCGCGCCCCGACGTCGAGGAAGAGTTGTCATCGGTGATTGGCGACGCCGCGGCCCATACCGTCGGTCGCATGTCACGTGGCTTTGGCCGTTGGGCACGCGATGCACGGAAAATCATGGGGGCCAATGTCCGCGAATACCTGCAGGAAGAGAGCCGCGATGTCCCTACCCGCTACGAAGTCGAACGCTTTGCGCGGCGAGTCGGCACGCTGCGCGATGACGTTGAACGCTTCGCCGCGCGCCTCGACCTGCTCGAAAACAGTCGCTCTGCATGACGAGCAGGCGCACTTTGTTGCGGATGCTGCGCATCCAGCGAGTACTCGTTAAATACGGGCTCGATGACATTATCAGCGCAACCCATTTACTGCGGCCCATGCGCTTTCTGTTCCTGCTCTCGCCACGGCGTCGGGACCAGGATGCGCCACGCGGCGAACGGATTCGACTCGCGCTCGAGGAGCTTGGGCCAATTTTCGTCAAATTCGGCCAGACGCTCTCAACGCGTCGCGACCTGTTGCCACACGATATCGCCGATGAACTCGCGAAATTGCAGGACGCGGTGCCACCCTTTCCCACGGTACAAGTCATCGAGATCCTCGAGCAGGCGTACGGCAAGCCGGTCGACGAAGTATTCAAACGATTTGATCGCGAGCCGCTGGCTGCGGCATCGATTGCCCAGGTGCACACGGCAGAGTTACCCGGCGGCGCGGACGTCATCATCAAGGTACTGCGCCCCGGCGTGCAGCAACAGGTCGAGCAGGATCTCGACGTTCTGCGGACTCTGGCACGCCTCGCCGCTAAATACTGGGAGCACGGCAAACGCCTGAAACCGGAAGAAGTCGTTGCCGAGTATGAAGCGACCATCATCGACGAACTCGATCTCATGCGCGAAGCGGCCAACAGCGCGCAGCTGAAACGCAATTTCCAGGGCTCCGACAAGCTTTATGTACCGGACATTTACTGGGAATACTGTCGACCCGAGGTACTGGTGCAGGAACGCATCTTCGGTACCCCTATCAGCAACATGGATGCGTTGCGGGCTGCCGGGACCAATATCCAGCTACTCGCCGAGAACGGCGTGGAAATTTTCTTCACCCAGGTATTCCGGCACAATTTTTTTCACGCCGACATGCATCCCGGCAATATTTTTGTCCTCCACACCGACCCGCTCAAACCCAAGTACGCCGCCGTCGATTTTGGCATCGTTGGTACCTTGAGCCCGAGCGACCAGCGTTATCTCGCGGAGAACTTCCTCGCGTTTTTCGATCGCGACTACCACCGGATAGCCAAGCTGCATCTCGATTCCGGGTGGGTACCCGCAGGCACTCGGATTGACCAGCTCGAGTCCGCGGTACGCACCGTGTGCGAACCAATCTTCAACAAGCCGCTCGCCGAAATTTCCTTTGCCCAGGTGTTGCTGCGCCTGTTCCGGGTAGCACAACGCTTCAATGTGGAAATCCAGCCGCAAATGATCCTGCTGCACAAAACCTTGTTCAATATCGAAGGACTCGGCCGTGAGTTGTATCCACAGCTCGATCTCTGGAAAACGGCGCATCCGGTGATGAAACAATGGATGCAGGATCGTGTCGGGCCAAAAGCGATGATGCGCGATATCCGCGACAACCTGCCACATATTCGCGAAGCCCTGCGCGACCTTCCGGGCGCGATACATCGACTTGCCGCGCAATCGGCACAAGGCAATGTCAGCGTCACGATAAAATCACAAGAGCTGCAGCAACTGCGACTCGAACTGGCACGGCAGCGCAAACAACGCCTCTGGCTGGCAATCATTGCAGGCCTGGCCATCGCCGCTACCTTGCTATTGGCCTTGCGCTGACAAGGCACTGACCAGTGCTGAAGCGGGTCGCGCGTGGTTTGCTCAAACTCGGCGGTTGGACGATGGTTGGTGACATCCCGAGCGTCGACAAAGCCGTTTTCATCGCCGCGCCACACACCTCGAACTGGGACGGCATCTGGGGCCTCGTGTACCGCGTTGCGCTCGGCCTGGATGCACATTTCTTTGCCAAAAAGGACCTGTTCTGGTTCCCACTCGGTTCTGTCTTGAGTGCGCTCGGCGGCATACCGTTGGATCGCAAGCGACCAGGCTCGGCGGTACAGACAGCCATTGACGCATTCGCCAGCCACGAGCATTTTTTTTTCGCGCTGGCGCCCGAGGGTACACGCAGCTTCAGGCCAAAGTGGCGATCCGGTTTCTATCGCATTGCACGCGAGGCCAACGTGCCGCTGGTGCTCGGCTTCTTTGACTATGGCAAGAAGCGCCTTGGATTGGGCCCCGTGATCACGCTAAGCGGTGACGTGGAGCAGGACATGGCGCGTATCCGCGAATTCTACGCGGGCGTCGAAGGACGCCGGCCGGAAAATACCGGCCCGGTGCGCATTTGATAATCACGGCTGGAAGCCGCGATCCGGGATCGCAATCGCGCCGGGGACGGCGCTCCTACGCGTCTCGCCGGCCGTAGGAGCGGCATCTTGCCGCGATACCCCGGCCCACCGCGCAACCCGTAGGAGCGGCATCCTGCCGCGATCAATCCCGCAAGCGCTACTGGTATTGCCAGGCGACCTCGAGACCCATCGTGCGGCCCTTCTGCATTGGTCCTGCCGTATACAAACCGGCGATTGACGTCAGGTTGCCCCAGTTTGCTTCGTCACCGAGATTCTTGCCGTACAGGGACACGCGCCAGGAATCATCGGGTGAGTACCAGTTAAGAGCAGCATTGGTACGCGTCTGATCATCGAACAGCTCGGTGTTGGAGTCATTGTACGGATGCCCTTCACGGTACGCATAATTACCCGTAAAGTTGAGCAGGCCGGCCGACCCCATCGGCAGGTCCCAGGAAAAACCCACATTGTAGTTAACCGGCGCGAGGCGCGGCAGCTCGGGACCAATAATCGTAGTGCCGTAGGCTGCGGTCAGCTGCAGGACCAGGGGCGTGTAGCTATCATACTCACCGTCCTGCCAGCCGCCCGAGGCAAACAACGACAGGTTGTTGATCGGGGCCCACACAAAATCAAGCTCTACGCCCTTGATCGTGACATCGCCCGCGTTGAGCGTCGCCTGCAGCACGATGACATCGGGATCGCCGACGTTCAGTTCACGCTGCATATCAGTGATGTCGTTGTAAAACGCCGAAATATTAAGACGCATGCGACCATCCGCAAGATCGGACTTGAAGCCTATTTCGTAGGTGTCGCTTTCTTCCTCCCTGGTCGGGCCGGGTGGAATGAGATTCGGCTTGGCGTTTCGGAAGTTAAAGCCACCGGAACGGAAACCTTTGGACCAGAAAGCAAACAGCTGCGCATCGTCGTTGAGATTCCACTGGATACCCAATTTCGGCGTCAGGTTGTCCCAGTCACCCTTAAGGTCGTCGAACGTACAATCGAAGTTGATGTTGTCTGTACAGGTGCCGGTGATGATCTGGGCGGATTTTCTCTCTTCCGTATAACGCAGGCCGGCCGACAATGTGAACGCTTCGTTGAGGTAGAAGTCGTTGTTCCAGAACACACCGAAATTACGGGTGGTCATGTCGCCACCGAGCGCGCGCTGCAAGTTGACGCCAAAAGGTGGCGGCCCGAGTGGGGGAGGCAACCAGATATAGCGCGCTTCCCGGTAGTACACGTCCTGCTCAAACCAGTACAGGCCGAGTGTTGCTGACCAGTTGTCGGTGAAATTACCGGACCAGCGCAGTTCGTCACTGATCTGGTCCTGCTGCGTATCACCCGGCGCCGAGAAAATCGGATTAGCGGTGCCGTCGATATCCGCCGCAGACTGGGCATCGACTTCGCGCCAGCCAAGGATATTGGTCAGCGTACCACCGTAGATTTCATCGACATTGGTTTCGAGCACGGCCTGGCTCCAGGTAATGTCGGTGAAGCCGATCTCATCCGCTGTCGTCGTAAATTCATCTTCCAGCCCGGCACGCTGTGTCGTGACATTGGTCCACACCGCACCATCACCTTCGGACCTGCCGCCCTCGACAATCAGGGTCCACCGCTGTGTGTCGGATGGTGTGTACAGGAAGCTGGGGCGGATGATGGTTGTGTCGAACTTGCCAACCTTGCTGCGTGTGGCGGCATCGATATAAAACGGCTGGAACGGATGCGGCGCAGGCAGCGCGGCAGACTGGTTGTTATTGGTGAAGTATCCCGGGTCATTGTCCATGTACATCACGACTTTGGCTGCCAGTATGTCCTCAATAAGCGGCGCCTCTATCGCTGCAGCGATATTGCTTTCATTGTCGTCGTCGTAGCCCATGCGAACCTTCGCACCGAACTCGCCCGTCGGCAGTTTGTTGCGCAAAATCACTGCACCGCCGGTTACGTTGCGCCCGAACAGCAGGCCCTGCGGTCCGCGCAGTACCTCGACGGATTCGAGATCAAAGGTATCCACGACGACGCCATAGGTCGTGCCAAGATAGACCCCATCGACAAACACACCGACGGTCGGATCCACCGAAGGAATCGAACTATTGATACCCTGGCCGCGGATGGAGAAGTTTTGCACGCCGGGAAAGGTACCGACTGCTTCAAGCTGTACGTTCGGCATCTGGTAACTGAGATCATCCAGTTTCTTGACGAACAGCGCTGCGAGTTGATCGGCGCCATAGGCAGTCAGCGCAATAGGCACATCCTGCGCCACTTCTGCATCACTGCGCTTGCGTGCGACGGTAACAATTTCTTCGAGCATCGCGCCCGACTTACCCGCCTGTGCCGTCGCAGCCTGGGGTTGCAATAAAACCACAATGCCGAGAAGACCGCATACGGGCCAAAGTGATTTGGTCAAGCTATTGAAGAAAAACGACTTTATCATGAGGATCACCCTTATCGACGTAGCCTGTGCGCTTAGCATACTGTTGTAAGTACACGTCGTAAAACATTTTTTCGCGAACCTGAAGGCATTGTTCAGATGGAAAAAGAATCCGACCCCGCGCGACGTTCGATTCGAAGCTTCGTGCGGCGCGCAGGCCGCCTTACGCCGTCGCAAAAAAAGGCGCTCGCCGAATTGTGGCCGCAATTTGGCATCGACTTCGATAGCAGGCTACTCGACCTCGACGCGTTGTTTGCAAGGCGCGCACCACGAACCCTCGAAATTGGTTTCGGCAACGGCGATACCCTGGTGCAACAGGCAGCCGCGCGTCCTTTGCATGATTTTTTGGGCATTGAAGTGCACGAACCCGGCGTCGGCCATTTCCTGCTCCGGATTCGCGCTGCCGGAATCACTAACCTGCGCCTGATCCGGCACGATGCTATGGAAGTGCTGGCGCAGCAAATTCGCGGCAGTTCGATCGACCGCATCAATCTGTATTTTCCCGACCCCTGGCCGAAGAAACGGCATCACAAGCGCCGCATCGTGTCGGCATCTTTTCTGGATTTGTGCGCGCACGCGCTGTGCGCCGGCGGAAGCTTGCATATTGCGACCGACTGGGACAACTATGCCGAGTACATTGACGAGTCGCTGGCCGCCCATCCGGATTTTGTATTGGCCGATGCGCGCACCCATGCCGGCGATCAACCGCTGGACCGACCACGCACCAAGTTCGAACAGCGCGGCTTGTTGCGCGGTCACCAAATTCATGACTGGATCTTTATTTGCGAGAAACAGGTGGAGCCACTTGCACTATCCGGAACGTGATCTATAACTAAGGTATGGGTAACAACATAATCAAGCAAAGGAGCGCAACAACGTGGCTTTACCGTATCCGGTAATCGGGCAATGGTTTCGTCGCCCGGGTGGAACCTTGTTTGAGGTCGTCGCAATCGACGAAGACTCGCGCACGGTCGAAATTCAACAATTCGACGGGACTATCGATGAACTTGATATCGAGCGATGGCCCGATCTGCTGCTTGCCGAAGCCAATGCTCCCGAAGACTGGTCAGGCTCGGTCGATATGGAACCTGATGACTTCAGCAACGGCAACAATAACGACCTGCCGAATGGTTATCACGATCCGCTCGCGTTTCTGGACAGAATCTAGCGTTCGCACGTGACGCTAGGCGCGAGCCGTTACGTAGATAACACCATCGCGGATTTCACACGCGACCTTCTGCAGCGCCTTGCCTTGGCACGGCCCCGCAAAGCAAACACCGGAATCTATTTCGTACAATGCCCCGTGTGAGGCACACACGATCGATTGCCCGTCGCGGCTGAGAAATTTGTCGGGGGTGAGATTCAACGGATGCCCCACGTGCCTGCAGACGTTCTCGTAGGCAAACACCTGGTTGCCCTTGCGCACCACGAAACCACGGAATGGCCAGTCGCCCGCACCGATACTGAACTCGCGACAGTCATACTCTTTGAGTTCGTCGAGCCTGCCGAGTGCTAATTCAGGCATCGTGGCTGCTCTCATTTGCCTTCCGAAACACACGCTGCTCATCCGCGTCATTCCAGGGTGCCACCTTCAGCAACAGCAACATGCCCGGAATCGCCAGCAGAGTGCAAATAATAAAGAACTGTGTCCAGCCAACGTGCTCGACGATGAGGCCGGTTATTGCATTCGCCAGTGTGCGCGGCACGGCGGTAAGCGCCGAGAACAGTGCAAATTGCGTCGCGGCGAACGCGGGATTGGTGGTACGGGCGATAAAGGCCGTGAACGCGGCTGTGCCAAGACCGACGCCGAGGTATTCCAGCGCGACAACAGTACCCAGCATCCACGGGTTGTTGCCCGCCTCGGCCAGCAGTGCAAACCCGAGAATACTTGCGACCTGTACCACGCCAAATATCCACAAGGCGCGATTGATACTCAAGCGGATCATGATGATGCCGCCGGCAAGTACGCCCACGATTGCAGCGACAACGGATGCAAACTTGGCGATCGTGCCTATCTGGGTAAGGCTGAATCCGAGGTCAATATAAAACGGGGTCGATAACGCCACCGCCATGTTGTCGCCAATCTTGTAGAGAAACATGAACGACAATATCAGTAGTGCCGATCGCAAGCCCTTACGCTGTATGAACTCCCGAAACGGTTCAATGACTGCTTCCCGCATGGTTTTCGGCGGGTGTGGATCAGCAATTGCCTCCTCTATGATCAGTGTCAGAACAATCCCGACCAGCATGAATGTGGCCACAACCATGAACACGGTGTGCCAGGGCAGGCGGTCGGCCAGGATGAGCGCCAGTGACCCGGGTACCAGTCCTGCGAGGCGGTAAGTCTGCACATGAATGGCATTGCCCAGGCCCAGCTCGTGGTCCGGCAGTAATTCGCGTCTGAAGGCATCCAGCACGATGTCCTGGCTGGCACTGAAAAAAGCGACGACCGCCGCGAGATACGCCACCACCCAGATCGACAGCGTCGGTTGCACAAAACCCAGTGCCGCAATGGAGACGAGCAAGGCGACTTGTGTCAGCAGCATCCAGCCACGCCGCCGGCCGAGAAAGGGCAGCGTGTAACGATCCATGACCGGCGACCAGAGAAATTTCCAGGTGTAGGGAAAACCGATCAGAGCAAAGAAGCCGATCTCGGCAAGACCAACTCCCTCCGCGCGCAACCATGCGGGCACGAGCTGGATCAGCACATACAATGGCAGGCCCGAGGTGAATCCCGTGAAGGCGCAGATCAGCATGCGCCTGTTCAGGATTGCATCCCGGAAGGATTGCCGCTGCATGGCTGCTATGACTGGTTCCCGGCCATCAGGAACCGAGCGACCGGTCGTAGTCCGTTATCAGTGGAGCATGATCCGAGAACCGCTCAGCCTTGTAAATTTCGGTCCTCAATACCTGGTCGCGAAGACCTGGCGTAACAACCTGGTAGTCAAGACGCCACCCGACGTTGTTGTCCCAGGCCCGTCCGCGATTCGACCACCAGGTATAGGCGTCAGGCTGCTGCCGGATCGTTCGAAAGGAATCGACAAATCCGAGGTCGCCAAACACCTTGTCCATCCAGGCACGTTCCTCCGGCAGAAAACCGGAGTTCTTCTGGTTCTGTTTCCAGTTCTTCAGATCAATTTCCTTGTGTGCAATATTCCAGTCACCGCAAATAATATATTCAGCACGTTTGCGCTTGAGTTTTTTCAAATGTTCCTCGAAGGATTCCATGCAGCGATACTTGGCCTCCTGCCGCAATTCGTGCGAGGACCCGGAAGGCAGGTACAGGGACACCACGTTGATGCCGCCGAGCTGCACTTCGAGGTAGCGGCCTTCATTGTCGAATTCCGCGTCCCCATAGCCGCGCAAGACTTTCCTGGGTTTGTGCCGGGTGTAAATCGCAGTTCCGCTGTAGCCTTTTTTCAGTGCATCCTCGTAGTAACAGTGATAGCCCTCGGGCCGGAAGCAGTCATCCGTCAACTGCACGTGCTGCGCCTTGGTTTCCTGGATGCACACGACGTCGGCTTGTTGCCCGGGCAACCAGTCAAACAGGCCCTTGCGCGCAGCCGCGCGTATGCCGTTCGCATTCAGGCTTATCACTCGAAACATTTATCGCTCCATTCGATGCCACGGCATTCCATGGCATACTGCTCTTACGGTGCCAACGCGGCATCATACCTTACAGATTTCTCACCGCCGCCGGGTCGCATGCAACGCTACCAGAAAGAATTCATAGATTTGGCGCTCGAGCTTGGCGCGCTGCGCTTCGGCAGGTTCACCTTGAAATCCGGTCGTGTAAGTCCCTACTTTTTTAATGCAGGGCGTTTTTGCACGGGCCGCGCGGCCGCCATTGTCGGTCGTTGCTACGCGGCAACGATTGCCGCCAGTAGCCTGCATTTCGACATGATTTTCGGCCCGGCATACAAAGGCATTCCACTGGCTGCCCTCGCGGCCGCCGCGCTCGCCGACAGCCAGGATACGGACGTGCCGTTCGCCTACAATCGCAAGGAAGCCAAGGCACACGGTGAGGGAGGCAATATCGTCGGCGCTGAACTCAAGGGGCGGGTCCTGATCATTGACGACGTGATTACGGCTGGCACAGCGGTTCGCGAAGCCTGCGAAATCATCAGGGGTGCCGGGGCGGAGGTCGCAGGCCTTGTTATCTCACTCGATCGGCAAGAGCGCGGCACCACTCTGCTTTCCGCCGTGCAGGAGCTGGAACAATCGATGGGCGTGCCGGTTCAGCGTATCATCGGGCTCGACAACCTCGTGGAGGTGCTTAAGGAATCCGGCCAGTTTGGCGAGCATCTCGAGTCGGTTCTCGAATACCGGCGCGAATACGGAGTGGATTCCTAAGGTACTGAATTTATGGGCTTTCATATAACAGGAATCGGCCGTTTCCGGGACCCACAGACACATGGGCCTTTGAATTCGGGAACTACGTCCCGCAACATTTTCTGTAAAACGTGTCATATTTGGCGTATGCAGACGTATCCACAAGCCATTTTCCTTGCCGTTGGGCTGATTTTCCTTGCTACGCAGGCCCAGGCGGGCGAGAAAGAGGGCCGGCATTATAAATTTGTTGATGAAGATGGCGTCACCCACTACGTCGACAGCGTGCCCGCCGAATACACGGATTTTGATAAGGATGTTGTCAACAATCACGGGGTAACCATCGGCCAGATCGAAGGGCGTAAAACGATCGAGGAAATCGAAGCCGAAAAACTCGCCGAAGAACTGCGTATCCAGAAGGAACTTCAACTCCGTGCCGACCAGGCGCTGCTCGCTACTTACCAGAGTGTTGATGAAATCGAGATGCACCGCGATCGCAGGGTCGAGTTGTTCCAGGCACAGTCGCGCGTTACAGAACTATACCTGCGCAATCTTGAGCGCCAGCTTGAGAAGCTCGAACGTGAAGCCGCAATGTACGCGCCCTATTCGTCCGATGAAAATGCGGAGATGATCGATCCGGATCTTGTCGTTGCGATCCAGGAAACGAAGGATACGATCGAGCGCCACAACAGGAACCTGAAAAAGTACCGGGACGATGAAGACGCGATCGTGCGCCAGTTTGCCGGCGACATAACACGCTTCAAAACATTGAAGGGCCTTAATTAAAGAGTATTGATTGGGCCGGTATCAACATTACCCCGCGCCCGGCTTACCCCGTCCCGGAGTGCCCGAACCCCCCGGTACCGCGCTCACTGTCTGAAAAATCTTCCACAACATTGAACCGAACCTGCTCGACGGGAACGAATACCATTTGTGCGATGCGCTCGCCGGGCTGGATATCGTATGGCTCCGAGCCGCGGTTCCAGCAGGAAATAAACACTTGCCCCTGGTAGTCGGAATCGATCAGGCCGGTCAGGTTGCCGAGCACCAGGCCGTGCTTGTGACCAAGACCGGAACGCGGCAACAGTACAGCCGCCAAAGCGGGATCTTTGACATGGATGGCGAGCCCGGTGGGTACGAGGTGCGTCGCACCGGGTGACACCGTCAGAACCTCATCGATAAGTGCCCGCATGTCGAGCCCGGCCGAACCATCTGTTGCGTAGTGTGGCAGCGGTATGCTGTCGCCCACGCGCGAATCGAGGATTTTGAGATCAATTGAGCGCACTACTGTGGTGTTCCTTTAGTCTTTTTCAGGGTTTGTTGCATGCTTCGGGCGCGCAAGCGAAGGTTGCGTACCCGTGCCGCGGACGGCCTCGTAGCGCTCGGCAATCAGCAGCACGAGGTCTTCTGCCAGCGCGGTTTTGGCAGCAGTCGGGTACGACTTGCTACCTCCCTGCCAGTAAACATCGACCGTATTTTCATCATGATCGAAGCCACGGTCACTGCCAACCTTGTTTGCGATAATCATGTCGAGCTGCTTGTTCTTGAGCTTTGCGAGCGCGTACTTGCGCACATCGTTGGTTTCAGCGGCGAAGCCCACGGCAAACGGCCCCGGTTGCAACGCTGCGACGGACGCGAGTATATCTTTTGAGCGCGTCAACCTGAGGGTCAGGGTTGCGTCATTTTTTTTGATCTTTTGTGCTTCAACAGAGTCCGGCCGATAGTCCGAAACCGCCGCCGCCGCGATGAAAATATCGACGTCGGCTATCTGTGCGTGCGTCGCCTCATACATTTCTTCCGCCGTCTGCACCGCTATCGTCTCTACACCGCGCGGACTTGAAATATCGACGGGACCGCTGATCAGCACCACGCGTGCACCCGCGGCGCGTGCCGCCGCCGCCATCGCGTAGCCCATTTTTCCGGAACTGCGGTTGCTGATGTAGCGCACCGGATCGATCGGTTCGCGTGTCGGCCCTGCCGTAACGAGCACCGCTTTTCCGTCAAGCAATCCCGGGGCAGCGCCGCGAGACGAATTTCGCCCGCATACGATCGCTGCAATTTCGTCCGGATCGCTCATGCGCCCCGCGCCGGTCTCGCCACAAGCCTGCGAGCCGCTGTCGGGGCCGATGATTTCAATGCCGCGCTGCTCGAGCGTTTTCCGGTTTGCCTGCACGGCCGCGTTACTCCACATCACGTGATTCATGGCCGGCGCGATAACAATGGGAGATTCTGTCGCAAGGCATAGCGTCGTTAATAGGTCCGAGGCTGCGCCACCCGCCAGCCGCGCCATGATCTCGGCCGTTGCCGGCGCGATCAGCACGACATCAGCCCAGCGGGCCAGGTCGATATGACTCATCGAGGCCTCGGCTTCCTTGTCCCACAGGTTATTGCGAACGGGATGACCGGATACCGCCTGCAAAGCTGTCTCTGTGACAAATTCCTCTGCAGAGGCCGTCATGACGATCTGTACGTCGGCACTACGCTCGCGCAGGCGCCGCACGAGTTCGGGTGTCTTGTAGGCTGCAATGCCGCCGCTGATTCCGAGCAATATATTCATGCCATCAGTTTCAATGAATCGGGGCATCCCGTCCAGATTATTTGCTTGTAGACAGAAGCCTGTGCGCTACATGCTGGGCACCTGCACATTGCTGTTGACAGGGAACGTTGATGAGCATCGATGAGAACCATGGATTGAGCGACGCGGCGCTGATTGCAGCCTTGCTGCGCAGCGGCGGCAACGTGGAATCGGCGCACGCGTTGGCCAAACGACTGCTGCAGCGCTTCGGCGGCCTGCGGCC
>DDIS01000135.1 GCA_002338615.1 Proteobacteria bacterium UBA1844
GCGGCGGCGCGGCTGCCCGGCTCGGTCCATTTTAACTAGGGGAATATGGGGTTCGTCCCGGGTTTGGCCCCGGATGTACCTCCGCAGTGTATGATTGAGGCTGTACCTAAACCAAAAAAAAGGCAACGGCCATACCGAGAAGATTGAAACCAAAAGAGTGCGCGTGCGGCTGCGGTGATATGACAAAGGGCGGCGAATTCATGCCCGGTCACGACGCCAAGCTGAACAGCGCCATAGTTGAAGCCGCCGGCGGAACAGTCGAGCTACGGCGAATCGTGGAGAAGGCGGTGCAGCTCAAGATAGAGCCGAGGTGGGACTGATGAAAAAGCTAATTGCGATTCTTATCTGGCTGCCATTATTCGCTGTCGCTGACGAGGCATCAGTAACACGCCATCTCGCTGAGGAATCGGCAACTATAATGGACATCGGCATTCTCCGCCTCAGCCTATACCTTGAAGGAGCAATGGAAGTAACAGCGCCGGACATATTTGCCGCCGCGACAAATAGCTCTGAGCCGAGTGTTTACAGTTCGGCAGCCTACGATGCACATGGAGATTTTATCAATGTGACGGTTGAGTTGGTCGAGGCGTCGAATTCAGCACCAGCGAAGGCCGGGTGTCTTGCGGTGTTATCTAGGCTATCCAGCCTTATTGCTAGAGTCGTTCCAGATTTCTTTGTGCATGAGGGCCACCACCACTCGCGCAAGTTTAACGATCGGCTGGTAGCTCGTACTGCGGTCCATTGTTCAGTGTCGACGAAAGAGAGCGGATTGGCAGCCCCGGTCATCCGCTTACAGCGCGCGCTACCTGACGGCCCTATTGTGGAGACGACTTGGGCGAGCGACGATCATTAAGAAAGCCAAAGCGATAATCTACGCCCGCGTTCAGCAGCGACAAGCAGCATGAGGACAGCATCGACCGCCAGGTAGACCACTGTCGGCGGCCGGCCAAACGCGAGGGCATCACAGTTTCCGCTGTCTACGAGGACACGTTCATCGGCGGCGCGGTCAAGAGGCAACTCGCCTGTCATGGAATAGATCTCACGACAGATATGCAATCGCTCACTGAAGGCGCCTAACCACGTTGAATACGTTAGCTATGGCGTGATTGAAGTGCCTTTTGCCTGTTAACTCTTTCTCAATTTTCATGTACTTTTCTACCCGCCGCGGTCCAATGACTACGATGCCTTAACGGTAGCGTTGCGACGATGACACTGTGTGACTGCTTTAACGAAGGATACTGTCGACGAACGAGTGCCTGGAGATACGCTAGTCTCATGTGCCCTTCGACGATTTGATGCGGTTCGAACATATGTAGGTGATCACCTTCACGCGGATGAAAATACTCGCCCGCATTTTCTGCAACAATAATCGGCGCGGGAAATGTGCCTTGTTCAAGCATGAAGCGACCAAGCCACGTGGTCCTCCTGTGGTGCCCGTCTAGAAGGTCGTCACCCCAACACCGTAGAGTGCCCGTCCAATCGCCAACGTGACCGATCGACATGATTTCGTCACAGTCGAAATCTGATAGGCGATAGACCCAAGCCAGTGGATTGAGCGGCAGCCAAGCTTGAAACTCGCGCCAGTGGCGATAGATCCACGTTTCGATGACGACGTTTGGGACATGGTCCAGATTGGCGGGCCAGCGGCGACGATACGCTTTAAACGATTCGACGTCATGCGAGCCCCAATTATGCGGCTTAGGTATTTGCTCTGCTGTCCTGCAACCACTCATTGAGAATATATGTAATACGGCAACGGCTAGCTATTCATTTCAAATAAACGGGTGCGTGAGTTACTCAATCGCTCAATAGATATTGAGTGATTAGCGCGCGAGTGGTGGCCTCACCACGCCCGGAGAGTCGATTTACGTTATTTTTGTTCATCGACGAAAAATCAGTTGGGTAAGAGAGGACCTCCTCGCGTGAGACCCAACTTGCTGGCTTCATGTAGACACGATCGTCAAGTTGGCCTAGGTGCACGTAGACAAACCGGTCAATTGCGCCGTTTTCAGCGTGAGCGTGCAATCGTTGCTTAGTGGCGTCTTGCACTTTCCGCATTACCGCACTTACGACCTGCGTCATGCGTGTGGGCCAGCTCATCGGTTTGGCGTCACCTGTGAACTGGCCGGCACCGGCGTCGCTGGCGATGATGATGTCAGGCGAATAACCAATCGCGCTGACGATAGGATTGCGACCCGGCTCCATAACGCTCACGCCGAGGTTCTCAAAAACGCCTCCGTCCGTAACAATCGCGCACTTAACGACTGATCTGTCAAACTTCGTGAACTCTCGACGCCAGACGAAAGGCGGCAAGAAGGGTGGATAGGCGGCCGACGCAGCAATCGCATCCGCCACCCGCAATTCGCTTGCCGGAGCCCAGCCATAGCGCCAGGTACCGAAGCGCTCGTTGTTCATGCGGAATGCGGTTCCAGTACGCAGCTCGCATGCGTTAAAGACAATCGATTTCTTGTCACGCGTTGCTGAATCACAGTGATGAGGGCCAACGATATTCTCGATAGCATCAGCTATTACATGCGTTCGGGAATACCAGCGTCGAACAGGCCAATAAAGCTTCTTCAGCTTTCCTTTTACGAATGATCCACCCGGGACGACCAGGCTAATAGCGGAGATGATCGCAACGACAATCTCGACAATCATTGTGGGTATCGTACTAAGCATGAATGCTGAAAGTGTTTTTATTAGTCTGGCTGGATGTACGAGCTTCTTGAGCGCGGGTACTACCAAACCGGATTCAAGAAACGAGACGGTCTTTGCATCGATTTCTGCAAACGGTTCTTGCGAGTAGCCCAATATTCCGGTCATCAGTGAACCACCCGATACGCCCGAGATCAGGCCAATCTCGCCCAACAAATCAAGGTCATCTAGGGCGCGCAGCGTCCCCAGATGAAATGCGACAGCGCGCGATCCGCCACCAGACAAGGCTAGCCCGATGGACTTGCCCAGCGCCTCGATCGGTGGTGCCTCAACCCTTCCTCCGCGGACCGCCATCGCTAGTTCCAAGCCTTGGTCGTGCTTTGTGAATGCTTGCCTCTCGAAGGCATACGCTCCGATTTGCGGCGATGGATCGGAAGCATGTCCGACGATTACCATCAACTGGTGTGCCCCTTGATCGGGAGCAGAGCCGAAGATTGTCGCAATACCCGCATAGTCAGTATCACTCGGTTCAGCGACACTCACAGGATGTGAGTGCCAAGTTCCGACGTACCGGACAGCACCGTGGCTGCGTTCGCTGTGAGCTTCGCACAGCTCCTTGGTGCCGTCTGTGCCGCACACGAATCCTTCCGGTGAGAACGTGCTATCACTAGGAGGGCCACTGACGTTGGTGATCCATGCAAGGCCAAGTGTTTCGTCGATCTCGCCAAAGAGCAGCCCTCCTGTTTCGTCCGCAACCGAGCGAATGCGAGCGCCATTACGGATCCAACCTTTCATGTCGCGCCAGGCATTACGTGAAATCCGGATATCAAGATTGCCGGCCTCAATTCGAATATCCGCGGGAAATGCGAACTGATGGTCATTTTTCTGAGCGTTCTCGCGCGCCAGAAGATATCCAGTCGCTTGGGCGGAGTCCTCAGCAAGGCCATTTGCGATTGAATTGAGCATACGCGCAGCAAGGCTTGCGACATCCGCATGTGATGCGACAAATGTTGGGTCCGAGCATCCTGGTTCTGGTTGCCGAGCTTGTTCGTCCCCATCGGTCGACCAAAACGCGCACACCCAGGGTTCAAGCCACGACCGGTTCATTGCGGCCAGCCCAAGTCGTCGATAGAGGTCGAAGGGCCCCGCGCCAAACGCTGCTGGCGACAGTACGGCGACGCCGTGTTCTGCGGCTCCGCTGATCATCATCGAGGCTATCGGGACTGAAAGCACTTCGGCCTTTAGCCGAGACTCGAGCATTGCCCGCACGTGCAAGGACGCCGTGGCATCTATGACGACGTCTACACCCTCAGTCCAATTGGGCCGAGTGAGGGTGTCAGTTAGTAAATTTTCCGGGTTCGACACTACCTCGACTTCACTGGAAATCGCATTCAGGCGCTTCTTGAGTGCTGTAGATTTGGCGGAGTTAACATCCACTTCCTCGAAGTTCTGCCGGACCACGATTCCCGGAGTAACCACCTTGTTGTCGTAAAGTGAGATTTTTGCTGTGCCGGTGCGCACCAAGTGTTCCGCGATTGCTCCGCCAAGCGCGCCACAACCCCAGAGCGCCACCCGCTTCCCGCGAAACCAATCCATAGCTGTCCCCTCGTCGCGCCGGACCAGTATTTCTGGCCGGTTTTCAAACATCCAGCACCAGCGAACTCGGCTTTCTTCCTGCCATTTGAATAGAGATTTGAAGACAGCCTGGATTAGTGCCTCAATTTCGGCAGGCGTTTCGTGGCCTTCAAATCTCTGAGAGATGTCGCAGGCGGCGGAGGCGGCTCGCAGTTTGGAAACATCATTCGGCTCTATTTCCCAGAACTGCAGATGTTGTAGCCGGCCTTCTATTTCCCCCGCGGTGCCACGCGACGGCGTACCTATGCAGACGTGTAATGGCTTGCCATCCGGTAGTCTTGTTGCTGCAAGCATGAGGTGAACCAGCACACGCGCGGTCTCCACACCCCGATTTTCCATGTAGAGAAGTAGGTAACGCAGAGTTCTCGGATATTCAAACGGCAATTCGAAGTCCAGCAGAACCGTCGGTGCAAAGGGTTGTCCGGCATCCAATTTATGCACTTCGCGCCATTCGCGCACTTCGAGGTAGTCTGGATCTCGCTCTGTCAGCACCGCAGCCCCAAACCATGGCCACGTCCCTTTTCCGGGTGTGTTTGCCTGAACACAGACAGTGGTCGACGAAACATTGTAAGCAACCGGCGGATGAACCGGGCCCTCTGGGTCATCTAGTTCATTGAGTGCGCCGCGGCGCAACCAATTGTCGAGTTGTTCAAGGAGCCCAAACACCCCACGAGACGGAATCCATTGTGTAGCCGGTGACTGGTAAAGGCACAAATAGTTGCCCCACTGAACGTGGGCGAATCCTAAAAAGCGAGTATGGGCTGTTGTTACTGAGGGAGCTTTGAAAGGGAAAGACGCCGGAATCGAAAGGCGTACGCTTTCGCGAGCGTGCAACGGCAATCCTTCTGGAACTTTCTCGTAATGACGACAGTCGAGCGAAACATCGACAATTAACGGAAAGCTTGCATCGTCCTTATCGTCGACATTGATCAGTCTGATGGGCGCGCCATCGGCATTCGCAATGCGGTGGAGTTGGTCTAGTGCAACTCGTTGGCCATCACTTAGCTCCACGGCCAAACCCGACCGCCGTGTTCGGCGCTGCTGCGCTGGTGCCTGCAGCCTTTAACGCATCACCCAAAGGCCGACTTGCGGTGGGTTCTCCCACGTATTGGAAGCCCTCCATCGTCACAGTAAACATCACAGGTTGCGGATTCTTCGTGTCAGGATGCTCGTGCGTGCAGATGAACTCGTTCGGCACGATTCGCTCGTACTGCGCTTTGGCTTTAGCGTGCGGGGGATTGTCGCCAGTCTGATTGCTCGCCGGAATCGGTTCCGCGCTTGCAACGACGTAACCGGGGTCGACTGCGGCATTGCCTAAATCCCTGACAAGGTCCTCCCTTAGTTTTTCATCGGTGTCGTTTTCACCCTTCCAATACATCACGGATTTTGAGCAGTGATGTGGCGCGAGAAGAATGTTCCACTGCACCGTTTGCGCATCACTTCGATCAAAGATTCGCCGGATCGTGGGATACTTGAGGTCACCCATCAACAGCGCTCGCCCCACGCCTTGTCCATTAATCAAGGTGATCTGAAAGGCGAGGCTACAGTTGTTGCGGTCTCCAAAGCTATCTTCCTTGAACGGCGCGTGGACGAAGGCTTCAAACGCGCCAGTGTGATCTTCGCCATCGAGCACATTGATTGTGTGTCCTGGGATCGACAGAAACTCCTCCGGAAAACCGATGAAATCGGACTCTTTCAGCCAGTCGTCATAACCGATGATACGAATTCGGTTTCCGCGGCCCGGATCGCCGCCCGCAGCAATCGTTGCCTTGACGCGGCGCATTGCTTCGTTATGAAAAGCTTCGGCGTCCTCGCAGAGCGCTTCATTTTGGCTGAATTCTCGAAATGTGCGAGGAGACATCCATAGTTCGGAGATCAATACCCGGTTGTTGAGATCTTCGAAACCCTGACAGTGGTCAAGATCTGGATGGGTGAGGGCGAAGGTCGACAGATAGGGCTTGTCGCCCAGCGTCGGCAAGATTTTGATAAGTTCATCAACGATGGGCCACGCGGTGTCTTCGTCGTCTTGCGATTTAGTCATATGATGAAGATCAACCTGCAGGTAAACGGTGTCTGCGACGCGAATTGTCGTACTGTCGCCTGTACCAACCGGCCAGAAGATAAATCCCGTTTCGGGTGGTTGAATGGCCATATTTCCCCGACCCCCTGAATGCTCTGACTAACGCTCTGATATTGCGGTCACAGCATAATATTTCAAGGCCTCGTCGGAAGGAACAACTCCAAATGTGCGGCTCCGCAAGCTCACGAAAAAATCGGCCATCGCTGAGTCTCGCTAAGGCGTTGCAAGGGACAAATACTAGTTTAGTTTCGAAATAGTTTTTATAAACTATTGAAATACATAGATTACATTCCCCAACGACTTAATCCGCCGGTAAGGCGATCGTGCACAATTCTTACGCTTAACTCGAATCCGCTAGTCGAAATGGCACGTCGAGAATAGGGCAGGCGATCTCCGCCAATACTTCGGCAGCGTCCCAACCACCGCAGCACTCGGGGCTTAAACATAGCGTTACGACATCGATCGTGCCGTTTGAGCGAAGATGCTGCACAATAGTAAACAGGCTCGCAATGTAAACTTCCGAAACGAGTCGGCCTTGCACCTTTTGATCCTGCGAAAAGCAAAAGTAATCGAGGTCGATATTGCAGATCCATGGGGCGTCATCAGTATCCTTCAGATGCTGAACAGCTCCCGGCAATTCCCAAGGTTCAATTACATCGGTGGGCGGTTCTAAAGGCGCCGCACCGTCACGGTGTGTTGCTATGAAAAATTGACGCATGTGTTCTGCGTGACGATGAAGGAACAACGTCAAGTAGTTGTCCCAGCGGAACAGGCCTATCTGAGGGCCATTTTCATCTACAGGAACTTCAAAGCCTAAATATTCCTCGATCGTGATATTCGCCACATCGGGGATAGCGTCCAACCAGAGGTTTGTGGCGGGCATGCAATCATAGTGCCGGTCAATATGAATTAGGCTGAAGGCATTACTACCGTCGCATTCGCGAAGCCAGCACCAATACGCAGCACGGTGATTGTCCATTACGTAAACGTTTTCGTATTGGTACAGAAAATTCTGATTGTATACCTCGGAGGGGTTTCGACCCTGAAACGGCACGTGCCAAAATTCGCCATTACCTGTCATTAGGAATTGCTCCCGGGCTATTCGCCAAATGTTGGTGCACAATCCTACTCGCGCGTGAGTGGGAAGTTAGAAACCCGAGGCGGTATAGATCGACCTGGATGCAATGATACTCCATCAACAACTGCAAATAATGCGCAATGAGCAAAGCGACATACTAGGCCATCTGATTGCGAAGAACTCGGCGCTGGCAGCGTCAGCTGCACCCTGACTCTGCCGCACGCATATTGCTCGCATCTTATCGTCAGCACTTAGGTTCAATCCCAGAAAACGACCTAGTTAGTAACTAGAGTCTCGCCGGCGAAATCAGCCCAAGGTTGAGCGAACTCCGCAGAAAAAAGTGGGGCACAAATTTTGCCCGCTTTTCCGCTTGTCGCCACAACGAATCTCAATTACCGTTTTCGCGCTAGATCGACACCGCCTTTCTGTAGCGGCGAAACCTTGGCTCCCCGTAGCACAAGGAACTCTGAGCGCCATTAAAGGGTCGTGACACAGGCGCCACGGCGAGAGCCGCCGACCCCACTTTAGGCATCGACGCCATCTCACCGGCTTTGCACATTCCGGCACGCCCAGCTGCGCGCGGGTTTGGTCAGCGTCCCCATCATGTCGCCGTAACTGCAGGCGTACACGGATCCTGTCGAGAACATCCGGTTAGCATGAGTGCTGCCCACGCTGATCCTTCGGCCGCACGGTGCGATAACTCCTTAGGCACCTGCATCTAAAATCTTGACGAATCTCGGCACGTCGCGACACGCGTCAGTTAGACGTTTTCAGCGGCAGGCCCAACCAAGAACCGAAGATAGGCAATCCACACCAACCGCCGGACTAACCGAACAACAGAGAGAATAACAGCATGTCGATGGATACTGAAAAGCCTACCGGTGATTCAAAAACTCAGTTACTGCCGAGATTCATCCGCTTGCGCGATGCACCTTTCTACCTCGGCATGGACCGCAACCGCTTCAATACCGAGGTACGACCGTACCTCACGACAATCCCGATTGGTCGACAAGGCGTTGCCTTCGACCGACTTGAAATGGACGCCTGGGTGGAGGAGTATATCTCTCGCAACGGGCGTCGTCTGAAGGCCTCAAAACTGGAGGACGACGTATGTCAAAGAAGCAAAGCCGGATGCCCGGACTCCGTCAAAGGAACGGGATCTGGCACATTCAAAAGCGCTGCCAATACGCGCCCGGAGGCTGGCTCCATGAAAGCACGGGCACATCTTCTCGGGCTGAGGCAGAGCGAATCCTGATTCGCCGTTTGGCGCAACTGGAGGAGGAAGCAACACGACAGACCGACGCGATTTATCTCTTCGAGCAGGCTGCCTTGCAGTATGTCGAGGAAATCGCGGAGAAGTCGTCGGCGGACACGATCGCGATGCATCTGGATCAGCTTATGCCCTTTATCGGAAACCTGCCGCTTGCGCATGTACACGACGGCACGATCGCGCCGTTCATCAAGCATGAGCGGGCGCGGGGCCTCGCACCCAAGTCGATCAACAACGC
>DDIS01000001.1 GCA_002338615.1 Proteobacteria bacterium UBA1844
AAGGCTACCTGCACGGTGACGATGGATCCGGCCAGACCGATGACTACCTGGTCATGATCCATGTCGATCAGTCCGCGCTGGCTGGAAAGGCCGGACGCTCGGCATTGCCAATTGAATCGGTGAAGCGAATGTGCTGCGACAGTCAGGCCGTGGTGCTCACGGAAGACGAGACAGGCGAGCCGCTTGGCATCGGCCGCAAGACCCGCCTGATACCGAAAGCGATCAAACGGGCCTTATATGCCAGGGATCGTGGTTGCTGCCGGTTCCCGGGCTGCACAAACCGCCGCTACCTGCACGGTCACCACGTCGAGCACTGGTCGAGAGGTGGCGAGACAAGCCTTGATAACCTGATGTTGCTGTGCACGAAACATCACACGCTGGTGCACGAAGGCGGCTTTCGTATCGAGCGTGACTTCCGGAATAGCTGGAGCTTTTTACGGCCCGATGGCATTGCCGTGCCGGACTGTGGTTACAGCGCGATGGACAGGTTTGACGATTCCGAAAGCTACGCAATTCCTCCAGCGGGAGGATTATTGAGCGTGGCGGAAAAAACTGTATCCGAGCCGGCAGCGCCGGTTTATTTCCACTAGCCAGCGCGCTTCCGACCAACGCTGGCGCCGCCGGTACGCTAAAGTCTGCGCTATTGCACCCAGACCGGTATTCGATTTGCCGTCAGGGGGTTAGTTTTATGTTGCCGTTGACAACTGGAGCGGGTGAAGGGAATCGAACCCTCATTCGCAGCTTGGGAAGCTGCTGTTCTACCATTGAACTACACCCGCCCACTTGTGGTTTCCCGGCGATTCTACAGTCTCCGGGACCCCCCATCTACGGTCCCATGGTAAAGGATTGGTGCCAATAGCAATCACACAATCAGGCCCACTCGTCGAAGAATTGCAATAAATCTCGGGTCGTCCCGCCATTCGGCAAATGAGGGGCTGACTTTCAGGAAGATGACGCCGCGTATACGCGCATCGACCGCGGAATTGAGCAACTCAAAACCGGTCCGTCCTTATCGTTGCACCAATTTGCGTATTGGCAATGTGACAGCTTACTTCGGGAACATCAGCTGTAGCTGCAGTCGCACCTGGTATTCCGGCGCGGCATCCGGGCTCACGACATTGTAGTAGAGCGATGCCTGCAGGTTGACCGCCTGTTTGCCGAACCGGGTGATCTGCCCGATTCCGAGTCCGATTGGTACCAGCCACCGTTCACTGCTTTCAGCCTCCCAGTCCGCGGTGATGATAGGTGCGAACGTGAGGTAGCGGCCGGGGCTGGAGGGGAAGTTGTAGTTGACGAACGGCTGCAACAGGAACTGGTTCACTTCGCCCCGGCCTGAATCCTCTGAGACGGACCAGACATTGTTGACCAGTGCGCCGAATACCCACGGGTTGCCGAGCTTGAGAACAACCGCGGTCGGCCCGATACCCCATGCACCCTGCCCGAGTCGATCATCGGTCGCCGTATTGAGTTGTGCAACGGCGCCCACACCCCACACAAGGCCGTCTTTCACTGCCTTTGGCGACAGGAATCCTGATAACTGAATGTCGCCAATGCCATTCTCGCGTTTCGGGTAGACGCCAAAATCGGGTTGGGAGATAAGCGGAACGATCGTACGAGTGATCAGGTTCCAATCGTCGTTCAGTGAAAATGGTAGTACCGGCTGAATGTTCAGTACCTCCTGAACATCATCTTCGGGGCCCATACCGAAATTCATGTTGAGCTGCATCGGCACACTCACGAGATCTGCGACCGGGTTTTGGGCGGCCTTTGCGAGAGCAGCCGCCGCAGCGGCCTGGTCCCCGCCCTGCGCGAAAGCCGATGGCGCACCCGCTACCGTCAATAGTCCGACTAATGCCAGAGTTTCAATAAATCGCATTTCCTGTTTGCACCTTGTAAAAAAACCGTTGTCGTACTGACTTCGGTCGTTAATGAGTAAATCCGCGTCGGATTGTCAGACTTTGCCGGATCCTCCTGGCGCCGTCCGGTGGCGAGTTTATCACTCATTCCGGCACGATCAGAGAAGCATTCGGGTACCAGCCGATTTATTTCGGTTGCGTGCCGGTACGTTCGACTTGGGCGCAACTCAGCCAGTACTGCATTTCTGTGCCTTGATCGTAAGCAGCGACACGGACCGATTCTCAAGAATGTCATCCAGCAACTCCTGCGGGTAGCTGGTTACGGAATGCTCCCAGGAGCTTTTGTCAGCGTCGGGTGTTGGATACCTGTCAAGTGGCGCATAGTTCTCGCGCCACATTTCCAGCACGACGTTTCGCCAGGGCAACGGATCAAACAAGCGGCGAATCCGTTCGATATCTCCCGCTATAAACATCTCGTGACCATGCAGGTAAATGGGCGCACAAAAATAGACTGATCCGCCCGGTCGCAATACCCGGTAAATTTCCGTGAGGCCTGCCGCATGACCGGTCTTCAGGCTGGCGTCTGGCAAGGGTTCGTCCCAATGCTCGATCGACTGTATGCCAGCAACAACATCGAACGAATGATCGGGGAAAGGAATATCCGCAACGTGGCCAAATCCGCCTTGTCCGGATGTCGCCGGCTTCTCCCTTGGCAACATTGGTTCAATGCCGGTCCAGGTACCACCGGAACTCTTCACCAGCATTCGTGGAATCGAATGTTTGCCGAAACCAATCTCTAGCAGGTCTTTCCCCGCCAGCGAGTGCAGGTTGGCTTCCTGGGCCGCCGAGACGCATTTGCGAATCGGGCTGCCGAACGGGACTGAACACCGGACACGCAGCGCATCAAATTTCGGACAGCTGTTGCAGGAGACAACCCGTACACCGCCGTGTTCCTGCCAGTACTGGTCTTTCCATTGGTCCCTGCATCGATCATTGCTGAGTCGCCAGGTGTAGAGGCGTTTGCGAATAGAGTTGCTCAGGGAATGCATGACAACTCATCTCGCCGCAGAATTTCTACCCTGCGCGGGTCAGACGCCATTAACACGATCCCCGGCTGCGATTCTGCTCGTCGCATGCATCCCGGTACTCTGTCCCTGGCCCGGACTAGAGGCTCTCATACGGGATGCCGAACGTGTCGCCATCATCGATACGGCCACTTTGCAATCCCTTGTTGAACCAGCGCATGCGCTGTTGCGACGTGCCGTGTGTAAATGCGTGTGGTGTGATACGGCCCTGGGTGCGCGACTGGATGGCATCGTCGCCGATCTGGTTGGCCGCCCGCATCGCCTCCTCGATGTCACCGTGATCAAGGTATTCCTGGTTATTCTTCGCCCAGACGCCCGCCAGGTAGTCGGCCTGCAACTCAAGGCGCACGGAATACTGGTTGTAGTCCGGTTTGCCGCGCATCGCGGCAACCTTGTCGGAGATGCCGAGCAAAGTCTGTACGTGGTGGCCTATTTCGTGCGCTATCACATAGGCTTGTGCGAAATCGCCCGGCGCATCGAACTCCTGCTCAAGGCTGTCGTAGAAACTGAGGTCGATATAAACCTTCTGGTCAGCGGGGCAGTAAAACGGGCCCATTCGTGCATCACCAACGCCACAAGCACTCGGGTACCTGTCTCGAAAGACAACCAGTTCGGGGGCCTGGTATTGCCTGCCGAGGCGCTGAAACTCGCGGCCCCAGACGTCCTCTGTGTCCGCCAGCACGACCGCGACGAACTGCAGTCGCTCCTCTTCCTCGGGTGTCGCGCGATACTCCACCTCTTTGACCTGGCCGCCGCCAAGCAAGGTTGCCGGATCGAATAAGCCGAGTTGCCAGCCGACCAAACCGAGGCCGATCAGGACAAGAATGCCCTTGAAGCCAAACAACCTGCCAACCATTTGCAGCAGCACCCCGATCGATGCCGTGCCAACCACTTTGCGTCCGCGAGCATCGTCGACGTTGGTGCTCTGCCTGCGACCTTTCCATTCCATACTCTGACCTTCCCCGTATCCGATTTTCAGCGCGGTCCCGCGAACCGGCCAAGGCCGAACGCATCAAGAATTTGCGAACCGGTATCATGCTGCGCTGACGTCAGCTTGTCCAACCTGTCGGTTGCCGTGCTCCTGGCCTGCCAAAAATCGGCAGCCGGATTGCTGAAATTAGGCTACAGTATGACCCGTCCATGAAACGAATAGCCGTTATGCTCCTGTCTTTGTTGCCACTCGTCGCGCAGGCGGACGATTGGTCGGACAGCGACATCGTCGTGTTCTCGCACATCGATGAAATCACGGACTGGTTCACAACGAAGGGCTTTTGGCTTGAGCAGAATCACGCGGCAGAACAGGATGTCCCGTACGTTGTCCTGACCGGCATCAGCGATCGCTGGCAGGACACGGCGCAGCAGCTGCCGGTAGCAGAAAAGAAAGATATTTTTTACCACTTCATGTTACCGCTGGTACTGCATGCAAACCACATGGTGCTGGAGCGTCGCGAAGACGTGTTGCAGATGCGCGCGACGCTGGCTGCAGGCAATCACCTGTCCGACACGGATTTTCAGACGCTACGCGAGGGCGCGGTGCTGCTACGCGTAATCGATACGGGTACGGCCGCGAAACTGAATCCGGCCAGCCCCGAATTGGGAGGCATTATCGAGGAGCTCTTGTACCGGCTTGATGTCATACCTGCGGGGCTGGTCCTCGGGCAGGCGGCCTATGAAAGCGGTTATGGCACATCCCGGTTTGCTGCCGAGGGCAACGCGCTGTTTGGTCAATGGAGTTTCGGTGGCGCGGGCCTCGTACCCGAGCAGCAGCGCAAGCAACTCGGCGATCACCGCATTACGACTTTCGAGTGGCCGTTTGACAGCGTGCGTGCCTATTACCTCAACCTGATGTCACACCCGGCCTACGAAGATTTTCGGCGCTTGCGTGCCGAACTGAATGCCAAAGGCAAGACCCCGACATCGCTGCAGCTGGCGGACGGTCTGTCGCACTACTCGGAGCGTGGCCAGGAATATGTGGATACTTTGAAGGGTATCATTCGCGTCAACAAGCTCGACCTGGCTGACACAGCGCAGCTTCGCGATGAAGCCGCAACATTCGTCGTTATCGCGGAAGATGACGCTGATGCACTGCACTTGCGTGAGGAGATCAAAACCATGCGTGCCAAGGGACAGCTTGACGAAATCGTTGCACGCATGCGGCTTGATTAACTCAAAAGCGAACGACGATCCCGGCGAAGGTTTCCAGCTGTGAGAACACGGTTGCGTCAACCTTGATCGCACAGACATTTGCGGCTGGCCCGGTGCGGCAAAAGAGATCGGTACTGTTTTGCGTGAAGACTCCGCGCATGCGCGCTTCAAGCCGAAGGCCAATACGCGATGTCGGCAATATCCGGAGACCGAGACCGAGCGAGCCGGACACGAAGGTGTCACTTCCCGAACCTTGCGCCTCGGTCTGCATATGTGTCGCACCGACTGTCATTGCGAGGTAGGGCTGTACCTTGTCACCATCCCAAAGATAGGTGCCGCCGAGTTCCAGCGTCTGTGATTTGAGATCGATGACACTGTCGGCCGCGGCCACACCGCTTAGCTCCGCCTGCGTGCTCTGCATGGAATAGTACACTTCGTACTGCGTACTGCCTTTCGCTTTATGGTTCCAGATAAGGCCAAAGCTTGCGTCATCATCCGCTTCATACGAGGCGTCACTGTCCTCAACGTCGAACGAACCACCGAAGCGGTATCCGCCGAACGCGGTCAGCTCATTTTCCCCGACTTCTGCACTTGCATTTGCAGCCAGCAATAGCAATGCAACGCATACGAATGTTCTTGTCATGAATGTTTTGTCCCTTTAGAAAAGTTGCCTGTTCAAGACTCCGCCACTGCTGGCAATTCTTCAGGCTGCCGTGCCTGCCACTTTTGGTTCGATGCGCCGGATTGTAAACCCGGTGTAGCCATAGATCACGGATACCAGCGGTACAAGCAGATTAAAAAAGGCGAACGGCATGTAGCTCAACGTAGCGACGCCAAGCGTGCTTGCCATGAATGCACCGCAGGTATTCCAGGGAACGAGTGGTGAGGTAACGGTACCGGAATCTTCGATGACACGAGACAGGTTGCGCGGGTCGAGATTGCGCCGCTCAAACTCGGCCTTGTACATCCGGCCCGGCAAGACGATCGCCATGTACTGGTCCGCCGCCACGACGTTCAGGCCGATACAACTCAACACGACGGTTAAGATCAGGGAACCGGTCGATTTGGCAGCGCGCAGGGTGGACTCTATGAGCTTGTCCAGCATGCCAGCGTGCTCAAGTACCGCGCCGAATGACATCGCCGAGAGAATCAGCCAAATCGTCACGAGCATGTTGCTCATGCCACCGCGCGTCAGCAAATTATCGACTGCAGCAACACCCGTATTAGCCACATAGCCATTTGCAAGAGCCATGACAACACCTTTGGTCATTGCAAAACCGGCTGGCAACTCTGGCGATGCGGCGAAAGCGAGCACAACATCGGGCTGCAGGATCAAAGCCAGGATGCCACCGAGTAGCGCGCCAAACAGGATTGTTGGCAATGGCGGGATTTTCTTGAACGCCATCACGAAAACGACGACCAGCGGCAGCAAGGCAATCAGGTTGATGTTAAACGCGTCGTTCATCGCTGCCATGAGACTATCGAGCGCATGACTGTTCGCTGGCACGTCCTGGGCGAGTCCAACAGCGGCGAACATCAGTAATGCGAGCAGCATGGCCGGTGTCGTGGTCCACATCATATGCCGGATATGCTCGAATATGTCGACGTCGACGAGGCCGGGGGCGAGGTTTGTGGTATCCGAGAGTGGCGACATCTTGTCGCCAAAATAAGCGCCGGACACGACGGCGCCCGCAGCGATCGCCGGTGACAGGTTCAGGCCGATGGCGACGCCGATGAGTGCAATGCCCAGGGTACCGGCTACGGTCCAGGAACTGCCGGTAGACAGCCCCGCGATGGCGCAGATCAGGCAGGTCGTCGCAAAAAACCAGTGCGGGTTGAGTAGCTCGAGCCCGTAGTAGACCAGCGTCGGTACCGTGCCCGACATCAGCCAGGTGCCGATGAGCGCGCCGACGGACAGCAGTATAAGAATGGCGCCCATCGCGGAGCTGATCCCGGCAACGATGGCTTTTAGTATGCCATCCCAGCTGCGGCCGTTTTTAATCGCGATAATCGCTGCAATAGCGGCGCCCAGGGTGAGAGCGATCTGGATGGAGCCCGATGAGGCGTCCGAACCAAACAGGTAAACCGACATACTCAACAGCAGGACCAGCGCGATGACTGGAATCAATGAGTCGAGCATGCTCGGGCTTTTCGAGACCGTCACAGGCTTCCTGTTTTGTTATGTTTAACGCGCTTCCACTGCATCGAAGCTCTACCCCCTGGCCGTTGGTATTTTCGTGACATGGCATCCTGAGCCATGCAAAGCGTCGAGGCAAGTGTTCTATCACCTGCTGGCACATCGCATCCTCGGTCAGGGGCTACACACGGGATATGATGCGTTTACTGTACAATAGCGCAGCTTGTCGCGACGGCTTTAAGCGCAGGTCAGCCTGATATTGGCATTCCATACTAGCACCATCGGAAGCGGAGGCCTGGACCAACAATTTATGCGTGAATTTTCGGGTTGGAGTGCATGACGGTACGGGTTGAACGGCGTGCCTATTCCGGGTTTGAGAAATTCCTGCGAATTTTTGCCGACGTGCGTCCACGCGAGGGGACCACCTGCCTGATTCTGATCGGCAATATTTTTCTGATTCTACTCGCGTACTACATGATAAAACCGGTTCGGGACGGCTGGCTCGCGGTAACTGATATCGGGGGTTTCACGAAACTCGAAATCAAAGCCTACTCCGCATTTGCCCAAAGCCTTCTCCTGCTTGCAATCCTGCCAACTTACGCCCGCCTGGCCGCCAAATGGACACGCCGCAAACTCATCTTGCGGGTTGGCGGGGCGTTTGCTGTTGCGCTGGTGGGCTTCTGGATGAGCCAGCCCAACCTGTTGGTCGGCGCCGTACCGATTGCCGGGATTCTGTTCTATCTGTTTGTCGGTATCTTCAGCATCGCACTCGTTGCGCAGTTCTGGGCGTTCAGTGCGGATATATATGGTGCGAAACGAGGCGCACGCTTGTTTCCCATCATCGCCATTGGCGCCGCGCTCGGTTCTACTGGCGGCTCATGGCTGGGCCAGGAACTGGTGCAACTCGAGTCTGTCGAGTCGTTCGATCTGATTCTTTTCGCGCTGGTACCGCTCCTGGCTGCATTGGCGCTGGCGGCCTGGACCGACCGCCGCGGAACCTATGGAGACCCGTCGGGCTGGACTCGCGGGCGCTGGACCGAACCCGCCGCTCCGGCTCACGATGGGCCGTACGACCTGATCTTCAAACACCGATACCTGACCATCACGGCTTTCATGATCATGGTGTTCACCTGGGTCGTAACGAGTGGTGACAACATCCTGTTCAGTGTCGTGCAGGAGACCCTGGCGGATGATCTCGCAGGCCTCGCTGATGACCCAGCGAAATTTCACGCCGCGCTAAACGACGCGACGACCGCTTTCTACAGCGATCTCTATTTCTGGATAAACCTCGCCACGCTGATCTTGCAGGCTTTTGTAGTCTCCAGGATACTCCGCGCGGGCGGTATGCGTGCGTTGTTGTTCACAACGCCGTTTATCTCACTCGCAGTTTATGCATCCATGACGTTTGCCCCTATTCTTGGCCTCATCAAGATATTGAAAGTTGCTGAGAATTCGAGCTCTTTCTCTATTCACAACACGGCGCGCCAAATGCTCTGGTTGCCGACGACCAAGGAAATGCTTTACCAGGCAAAGCCGACGGTCGATACACTATTCGTTCGGCTGGGCGACGGATTGGCGGCAATGACGATCCTGATCGGCACCCGTGTTTTTAACTTGGACAACAATGGCTTCGTGATCTTTAATATTGTCCTCGTTCTGGTCTGGATTCTGATCAGCATTTATCTGCACCGCGAACACGAACGCTGGAAAGCGGCGGCGGTCGTTCCAGAACCGCGGTTCGAGACTTGACCCGGCTCGTTTCGGCGATCGGAGTTAGCGCACACGCGTGCTTCTGCGTCGCTGTTTGGCTCTGCCTGATACCGGCGGCTTCGGCCACCGCATCGCAGTGGCCAATGCTTTATGAAACCAGGGACCCGGCTTTGCAACGGCATCTGGTTGCCCGTCTGAACCAGAATCCCGAGTGGAGGCTGCTGATACGCAACCAGAAAATGGCGCTTGCACTGGTGGACATGAGTGGCCCGAAGCCTCGCTTTGCCAGCGTCAACGGCAATCACATGATGTACGCCGCCAGCCTGCCGAAAATCGCTATTTTGTTGACCGTTTATACGGCATTCGAAGAAGGCACGCTAAAGGAAACAGACACCATTCACGCGGACCTCGCAGCGATGATCCGCGTATCCAGCAACGAGGCAGCGACAAGACTCATCGACAGCGTTGGCATGAAGAAGATACAGGCGACGATGAAAGACCCGAAATACGGCTTCTACGACGAAATGCGTGGCGGCGGCCTTTGGGTTGGCAAGCGATACGCGCGTTCTGGCGCTCGAGTGGGTGATCCGATGCACGATATTTCGCATGGCGCCACCGCCACCCAGGTAAGTCGTTTCTTCTACCTGCTACGACAAGGAAATTTAATAAATGCCCGGCGTTCCGCGCAGATGCTAGGCGACCTTGTCGACCCGCACCTGCACCACAAATTTGTATCGCAGATACTGTTGCGTGCGCCAAATGCGCGCGTATACCGCAAATCCGGCACCTGGAATCAGTGGCATGCCGACGCGATCATGGTTGAGGGGGCCGCGTGGCGCAACTATATTCTGGTCGGCCTGGTCGAAAGCACGAACGGAGAACGCATATTGCGTGACGTCCTGCCGGTTGTGGAAGAACTCATCGCGCCGCCTGAATACCCCGATGGCGTCGACTACTAAAACACCGTCGCAGCAATTGTCTCACTGGCTGCGGTTTCGTTCCCTTAGTTTGCGTCGCGTGTGTTTGTCGGGCCGGCCCGGTGTTCTAGGCATCGTCATCCGATCCTGCCTCAGTGCGGCGACCTGTTGTTCCCGATCTCGCACCGCCTCCTCGTCTTCCACGTAACAGGCCCGAGCCTCTGGCGCCGGGCCTCGGCGGAGAGGTATCCTTAAGACGCGCAAGGCATAAGGCAAGCGGTCACGAACGAGATTGATTCGATCACCGGGGACTACCCGGCGCCCGGCCTGGGCCCGCTCATCGTTCAGTTTCACATGCCCCGCTTCGACGGCCGCTGTTGCAAGGCCACGAGTCTTGTAGAATCGGCAATAGAACAACCACCGATCGATGCGCAGCGAATCTGTCGTCTCAGGCACGCCTGCCTCCTTTATTCTTTTACGTTCTGAGATTAGCATGCGCGGCCCTGTGGCCCGCCCGGAAAAGTAATGAACCCAGCCCGCCTTGCGGTAACACGTACCCGCGTCACTCTCGTGCTAAGCAGCTGTTTCCTGCTGTTGGCTACCTCCCTGTCGGCGAATGCGGAGCGGCTGTATGCGGACGCGCACTTGCATTACGTCAATTTCTTTCAACGCTCGGAAGGTATACAGGCTGTCATCGACGCGATGAACGAGAACAATATCAGCGACGCCGTACTCATGGGGCTACCCGTAATCAAGATGTGGGCGGCAAGTGAGCCCAAGCGCCCGGAGTATGTTTTTGCCGACGATGCAAAAGTGTACTGGTACTCGCTTACTGACGAGATCCTGGCGCGAGCGGTCGAATCTCTGCCGCCGGCCGACCAGGCGCGCATCCATCCGTTCATCTCCGGCTTCAATCCGGTGGACAAGCTCGCCGTCGAACACATCCAGCGCATGCTGGACTGGCACCCGGGTTTCTGGGCTGGCATCGGCGAAATAATGACGCGCCATGACGACCTGACCGCGTTTACGTACGGCGAACCGCCACGCGCCAACCATGAGGCGCTGAGTCCCGTGTATGAGCTCGCGGCAAAAAACAACCTGCCTGTCCTGTTGCACAGCAACATCACCTCGGTGCGCATGCGCGAACCACTTTATCTCGGCGAACTCGAAGATGCGCTCAAAGGACACCCCGATACGCGCTTTATCTGGGCACATGCCGGCACCAGCGATAGCATCAATCGGCGCATGAACATGAAATTCCTCGATAACGAGGTCAGCCGCCTGCTGGCTACCTACGACAACCTCTGGATCGACCTGTCCTGGAGCATCCTGGACGAATACGTGCTTACTTCAGACAGGGACGAAGTGCGCACGCACTGGCTCAAAATTATTCGTCGACACCCGGAGCGCTTCGTCATAGGGTCGGACCTGGTTGGTAAATTCGATAAACTGGGCGACAAGATGAAAGCATTCGACGTACTGCTGGATGAGCTGAGCGACGAGCAGGCAAAAATGCTCGCGCACGACAACCTGCTGCACGTTCTGTCCGGTAATGAATAACTCTACTCCCGCTTCAAACGGCTACGCGATGCCGGCCGAATGGCAGCCGCACCAGTGCACCTGGATTTCCTGGCCGCACAAGCGTGCCAGCTGGCCGGGCAAGTTCGAACCCGTGGAGCCTGTGATGGCGCGCTTTGTCGGCGCACTGTCGCAGTCTGAGCTGGTGCGCATCAACGTACTGGACGCCGCACACGAGACGCATGTTCGCGGGCAACTCGAGGGGCGCGCCAAGGCCGCGAACGTCGCTTTTCATCACTTTGTGACCAATGATGCCTGGTGCAGGGACCACGGTGCTATTTTTGTTACGCGACAAGGGCGCGACCAGCCATTGCTCGCGCTGGATTTCGAGTTCAATGCCTGGGGCGGCAAGTATCCACCGTACGATCTTGACAACGCGATCCCGGCACAGATGGCATCCGCGCTCGACGTGCCGGTCTATGCGGGCGGCATGGTGCTCGAAGGTGGTTCGATCGATGTCAACGGCGCGGGCGCCCTGCTGACAACGGAGCAATGTCTTTTGCATCCCAACCGCAATCCGGCGATGACGAGCTTTGATATCGAGAAGAGGCTGCGCGAGACACTGGGCGTCCAGCAGATTATCTGGCTCGGCGATGGTATCGTCGGGGATGATACGGACGGCCACATAGATGACCTCACGCGCTTTGTCACGCAAGATACGGTGGTGACGGTGGTCGAGCGCGACAAGCGGGATGATAATTACGAGGCGCTGGCTGAGAATCGTGAGCGCCTGGCCGAAGTACGACTCGCAAACGGCGAGACGCTCAGGGTAATTGAATTGCAAATGCCCGCCCCGCTCGTTTACAAGGGCGACCGGCTGCCCGCCAGCTACGCAAATTTCTACATCGGCAACCGCGTTGTTGTGTTGCCGACATTTAACGATCCGGCCGACGAAGCAAACCGCAGACTGCTTGCGGACTGTTTTCCGGGCCGCGATGTCATCGGGCTCGATTGCACCGACCTCGTACTGGGCCTCGGCACGTTTCACTGCCTGACCCAGCAAGTACCCGTGGCGTAAACCCCTTTCAGGGACAAGTAAAGCCAGGCCAAAGGAATCCATACACAATGACCAGCATCAGCGAATTCGTCCACCATCACTATCGTCATTTCAATGCCGCGGCCATGATCGACGCCGCGGACGCCTACACGAAGCACCTCGACGAAGGCGGCGTCATGTTCATGACGCTCGCCGGCGCGATGAGCACGGCCGAGCTTGGCCTGTCGCTGGCCGAAATGATCCGGCGCGACAAAGTGCACGCGATTTCCTGCACCGGCGCGAACCTCGAGGAGGACATGTTCAACCTCGTCGCACACGATCACTATGTACGCGTACCAAACTATCGTGAGTTGACGGCGCTCGATGAGGAAAACCTGCTTGCCCGGCACCTGAATCGTGTTACTGACACCTGTATTCCCGAAGAAGAGGCAATACGTCGTATCGAACACGTAATCCTGGACGTATGGGCCGCGGCGGATGCGGCCGGCAAACAATATTTTCCCCACGAATTCATGTACCAGGTATTGCGCGGAGGAAAACTCGACAAACATCACCAGATCGACCCGAAAGACAGCTGGCTGGTAGCGGCGTGTGAGAAGAACCTGCCGATCATCGTACCGGGCTGGGAGGACTCCACGCTGGGCAATATTTTTGCTTCGCATTGCATCACCGGCGAGATCAGGAATGTACACACGGTGCGTACCGGCATCGAGTACATGATGCTGCTCACCGAGTGGTATGAGAAAACCTCTGCAAATGCTTCCATTGGCTTCTTCCAGATCGGCGGGGGCATCGCGGGCGACTTTCCGATCTGCGTCGTTCCCATGTTGCAGCAGGATCTGCAAAAGGAAGACACGCCACGCTGGGGCTATTTCTGCCAGATCAGCGATTCGACCACCAGTTACGGCTCTTATTCCGGCGCCGTGCCGAACGAAAAGATCACCTGGGGCAAGCTGTCTGCCGACACGCCGAAATTCATAATCGAGTCGGATGCAACCATCGTCGCACCATTGATCTTTGCCTGCGTGCTCGAGCAATGACCGCAAGCAAGACGGACAAGCCGACGGCCAGGCAAGCAGCTGACGAGGCGTCAGCCGGCTGGACAGCAGTCGATGCCCTGGAGCACTTCCGAATCGATTCCTGGAGTGACGGCTTTTTTGCTATCAACGACGCAGGTCATATGGCGGTACGGCCGTTCGATGATCAGTCGCTCAGTATCGATATTCTCGACGTGGTCGAGGAACTGAAAACGCGCAATGTGAAATTTCCGGTGTTGCTGCGCTTTCAGGACGTCCTTCGCGCCCGGGTACGACGCCTGAATCTTGCCTTCGCCGAGGCCATTCGCGAGGCGGGCTACAACAATGTCTATCGCGGCGTGTATCCAATCAAGGTCAACCAGTTGCACGAAGTCGTCGAAGAAGTCCTCGACGCCGGCAAGGATTTCGAACTAGGGCTCGAATCCGGCTCCAAGGCCGAACTCGTTGCAACCCTCGCGCACCTTGAGTCGGACGAAACGCTGCTGATTTGTAATGGCGTGAAAGACCAGCCGATGCTGGCGCAGATACTGGCCAGTCAGCGGCTTGGCAAGAACGTCATTCCCGTGATGGAAAAGTTCGCCGAGTTCGAGGAACTGACTGCGCTCGCCGAGGCGAGCGGTGCCAGCGCGCAGTTTGGCGTCCGCGTGCGGCTTCGCACCGCG
>DDIS01000107.1 GCA_002338615.1 Proteobacteria bacterium UBA1844
CGGGCTGCACGGGTTTTCTACCTGGGCTAAAGATTGTCAGACTTAAGGATGGTTGGCATTGATGCGTCGACCGGCGCGATCCAGTGTGCGATCCCTGCGCTGGCCCTTACGATCCAGCTTGTGGTCGATGCGAGCACCCTTTCTGTCCAGGTGATTGTCAACACGGTCCCCGCGCCGATCCAGTCTCGCATCGGTGCGATCGCCCTTGTTGTCGAGCCGTCGCGCCGCTTTGTCGTGGCCCGCGGCCGCTGCCCGGTCGGATGCATTGTCGAGGCGGTCATTCACCCGGTCACCCCGATTGTCGAGGCGCTCGTCAATACGATCGCCCTTGTTGTCCAGGTGATCCTCGATGCGATCACCGCGCTCGACGAGCCGGTCCTCGACACGGTCACCGCGTTCGTCGAGACGGTGTTCGATTCGGTCTCCAGCGTCGGCGAAGGCCGCCCCGGTCCATAACATGAGGACAGCCAGTCCGGTCAGTTGATAAGTATTCATTGTATTTCTCCTTTTCCAGTCGTGAGTCGTGGTCGATCCATTCGCTCAGTCGCGAAATCCTTTTCAGTCACCGCTACAACGACCCGCAGCCCGGTTCGGTTGACAAGAGAACTCGTAAGTATCTGCTTTTTAATGGTTTTATTTTTTGGGACGCGTTTTTATGCGGCCGCCGCGTCAACCAATATCGACGACTGGCGTTTCTCACCTCACCAGCCACGATTTTGGAGAATCGTAATGAAAGCCATCAGAAGCAAAACGGCCAGGACGGCCGTGACGACAGTTCTACCCACGCTAATCTTGCTCGTAGCCGCACTGCTGCACGGCTGTGGCGGTGCTACATCGTCGGCGCCAACGGCGGATACAACACCACCCGTGGCAGAACAGGGCGATCTCATCATTACGGTGACGGACGCGCCCGGCGATTTCGCGAACTATACGGTGGATGTCCTGCAACTCAGCCTGCAACGTGCGAATGGCGATGTTGTCGAGACGCTCCCGTTCACCACGCGCATTGATTTTTCCGAGCTCACCGAAGTCAGTGAGTTCCTGACTATTGCTACGGTTCCGGCCGGCAGCTATGACGCCGTGGTGTTGACGCTTGATTACAGCAACGCGGAAATAATTGTGCAGGACGAGAACGGCACCGAGCATACTGCGACCGCTATCGATACCAACGGTGCGCCGCTGGGTATCTTTGATGTCAGACTCGAACTGACCACCACAGACACGATTCGCATAGCGGCTGGCCGCCCGGCCGCATTCAGTCTCGACTTCGACCTCGATGCGTCCAACGAAATCGATTTCAGCACCGCGCCGCCAGGCGTCGTCGTTGATGCCGTCCTGTTGGCCACGCCCGAGCTTGAGACAGATCGTGAACATCGCGCTCGCGGCGTGCTGGCCGACGTGAACGAGGCGGACAGTGAAATCACGCTCAAGGTCCGACCGTTCCATTATCGAAGTGGCAATTTCGGTCGCTTCACGCTTGCGGTTGACGAACAAACCCGCTACGAGGTGGACGGCGTCGGTCTTGCCGGTGCCGAGGGCTTGCGTGCGGTCGCGGCGCTTGCCGAAAACACGCCGATCGTTGCCGGCGGCAACGTTCGCGGCATGAGCATGCTGGCCGACACCGTGTTAGCAGGATCGAGCGTACCGTGGGCAGATGCCGATGTGGTTCGTGGCGTCGTGACCGGGCGCGCAGGCGACACGCTTGAGGTACGCGGTGCGCGCTTTGAGTTCCGGGATGGCAGCCGGATTTATCGCGGTACGGGCACCGTGTTGCTTGGACCGGGCACAAAGGTAACAGGGCCGGGCATTGACACCCCGCTCACGACGCAAAGCATCTCGGTCGGTCAACGCATCGTCGCTTTTGGTGAACTGGCGGACGCAGGGAGCCAGGATACGAAAACTCTCGACGTGAGCGATGGCAGGGTGTCCTTGCGCTTCAACCAGTTGACCGCCGCCGTTGTCGACGCAGAGCCGCTGGCCGTTGATCTTTACTGGCTGAATGGCCGCCGCCCGGCAAGCTTCGATTTCACCGGCACGGGCGTGGACACAATGATGGACGCGGATCCCGACTACTACGAAATCGATACCGGGGCACTCACGCTCGACGGGCTCGAAAGCGGCGACCTCGTGAAAGTGCGCGGCCTGGTCAGTGAGTTCGGCTCGGCGCCGGCCGACTTCGATTCGCGTACGGTCATCGACGTCGCGCTCGACTCGCGCACCGCGGCTTTCAAGGCAATCTGGCCGGAGGGCACACAGTTGCCGTTTCACAGCATTTCTGCAACGCAGATAGATGTCGATCTCAGCGCGGCACGCGAGGTGCTGGCGGTGCACGGGGTACCGCTCGAGTTCCTCACACCGCTCGCGAACATTCTGCTCACGGCACCCGACATTCGCCGTGGTATCTATGCGGTCAAGGTCCGCGGCAGTGACGAGATTCATCTGTTCCGGGATTTTGCAGATCTTGCGGACGAGCTCACCCGGCAACTGAACGACGGCGCGAGCCTGCGGCATATCGCGGCACATGGCCGCTATAATGCCGGGAGCAATGAACTGACATCGATCCGTGCGGGTTTTGTATTTACCAAGGCAAATGAGGCTGGATAATCGAAGCGGAACGCAGACTGTCTGGGCAACCGTGAGGCCGGGTACAAGGACCCGGCCTCACTCCCGGACAAACGGAACAATCGACAAAGCTGTTTCCCGGCGGTGACACGATGAGTTCAAGCGCAGCCGCGATGAATCAGTTTTTGGCCGGGATTGAAAAACGGGCATACGGCATGGCACGCATCGCAGTCGGAAATTCAGAAGACGCACTGGACATTGTGCAGAACAGCATGCTGATGCTGGTGCGCAAGTATGCGCACAAACCGGAACCCGAATGGGCGCCGATTTTCTACCGCATTTTGCAAAATACAATTACCGACTTTCACCGCAAGAGAGCGCGTCACAGGAAACTGTTCTTTCGAGGCAGCTTCCGCGATTCCGACGGCGAGGCAGAGGACGTGGCCGAATTGCATGCGGGCCGTGCATCGGATGAACCGGAACGTCGCTCGCTGCTCGATGCGGCAAGCGGACACTTGATGGATTCGCTGGCGGCGCTGCCAAAACGCCAGCAACAGGCGTTCATGTTACGTGCCTGGGAAGGACTGAGCGTCGCGGACACCGCGACTTCAATGCGCTGCTCCAGCGGCAGCGTCAAAACACACTATTCGCGCGCGGTACATCGCTTGCGCGAATTACTTGGAGATCACTGGTCATGACAACGCATGAAGACGACCAGGCTTTTGCCAGTGCAGCGGCAAAAAAGTTACGGGCCGAAGAGACCGAAGTGTCGCCTGAAATTAGCGAGCGATTAATCGCTGCTCGTCGCGCCGCTATTCGTGAAATGGAGTCGCGAGCCGGCGCGCGGCCCTTTTCGGGCACGCGCTGGCTGGTGCCGGCCG
>DDIS01000006.1 GCA_002338615.1 Proteobacteria bacterium UBA1844
TGCACGGGCCCTGGCCCGTGCAGGCTCTCGCTGAATGTACAGTTTATCCGCTAAAGGCTGCTAGGTTTGAAATACGCTGGCGCGTGGCCGACCCGGCCCCGGTCTCTCGGCGAATTCTCAGGTCCCAGAGGCGTGCGATCACCGGATTCCGGGGAGGACAAATGCGCGGGCTTCTTGACGATCAGGAAGGAGCAATCCGAACGGGACAGGACTTTTTCCGAAGTATTCCCGAGCCACAGACCCGAGACGCCCGTCCGTGCAGCCGTGCCCATGATAATCAGGCCAGTCCCAAGCTTGTGTGCAAGGTCAGGAACAACGTTTTTCGGGCTCCCCTTGATCACGTGCAGCTCCGGTGCCAGGAAATCGGTTGCAATACGGTCAGAGTCCGAACTCGATGCGTTCACAGCATCCTGCAACCACATCATCCGCTTCGTCGCTTCGCGCGCGATCATGCGATCGATCTCGAGGTTGGCCGCTGCGGTGCCTCTCGATCGCATGTGACCTTCGCCGGTGAGGTACCAGGCGTGGACAAAGTGCAATTCGCGGAATTCTGCGAGCGCAATCGAGGTCGCTACTTCGATGATGTGTTCGTTTAGCCCGCCTCGTGCCGTGCCTTCGGCGGGCATATCGAGTGCTGCCAAAATACAGCCGCTGTCCTTGTTGTCATTGGTATTGACCAACCATACGGGACAAGGACAGTTTCTGAGTAGCTCCTTATCTTCGCGTCGAGCAGAAAGCGAGCGCAGCGCGCGACGCCCGGTAATCGACTTGATGACAAGGTCGTGACGGTTCAATCGCACCTCGCGAGCGATTTCGAGATGGGGTTTGCCAACCAGAACTTTAATATTGGTTACAATGTCGCTGGCGTCGATCCGCCCCAGCAGTTTCTCGATGCGTTCCTGTTCCACGGTAATCGCAATGTCGGTCAATTCGCTGGGGGTAATGGCAACTATTTTGCGCTGCAGCCTCGCGGGAATCGAATTGACTACGCCACACAGGGTAAGTGCTGCGCCTTCGCTGCGCGCCAGTGCGACAGCACGACGTAAGGCCAGCGCGTGGCCTGAGCCGGAATCGAGTAGTAGCAGAATGTTGGAAAATCTCATGGCTTCGATACCTCCAGGATGAAGCGGCTTGTCTGGTCAGACAGGCGCCTGTCGTCTCGTAAAACGGGGTCGGCAAGGGGCAACGTCGGGGCTGCCGGGCGAGGTCCGTATTACTGATCCAGTATCGAGTAGTCCACAGGTAATTTCGATCGGGAGTAGCCGGTCTGCCACTGTGGGCAACCCGTAGTTGAACCTGGCCGTCCGCGTGCCACAATGGCCTACTCCCGATGCCGGCGTGAAAATGGTCGAGCAAAGCAAAAGCCAGCCCGGTCGCCTGACCGAACAACGACGCTTCACCGATACCCTGCTCAACAATCTGCCGGGCATGGTTTATCGATGTGCGAATGATCTGCCATGGACAATGACGTTTGTGAGCGGTGGCTGTGAGGCGCTCACGGGGCACACTGCGGAGTTCATAACGAACCCCCGACTTGGCTGGATTGAACTAATGCACGCCGACGATCTGGAAGCGATACGAGGCGTCATACGCGCAGCGATCGATGGCGACAGACAGTTCGATGTGCAGTACCGCATCGTGGCCAAGGGCGGCCAGGAAAAATGGGTCCGGGAGCAAGGCTGCGGTATTCGCGGCGCGGACGGTACCGTCGCTGCGATAGAAGGATACATCGACGATATCACGCCGCTAAGAAGTGCCAGTCTGGCGCTTGCCCGTTCGGAGGCCTGGTACGAGGAGAAAATCCGGCCGGAACTTCGACGACAGCGCGAACAGCTTGCCCACGCTGATCGCTTGCACACACTTGGTGAAATGGCATCCGGTATTGCTCATGAAGTCAATCAGCCGCTGGCGGCAATTTCGCTGTTTGCGCAGGCGGGCAGGCACCTGCTGGATTCTGGTGACTACGACAAGCTGCGGGAAGTGCTCGAGAAGCTGAGCAGGCACGCCCACCGCGCTGCCGCGATTGTTGAGCGCATTCAGGACATGGCGCGCCGCAAGGAAAGTGAAAGACAGACGGTAGACCTGAATGCACTGGTGGACGATGCGGTCGAGTTGGCGGAAATTGACGCCGAAGCAAATAATATCAGCATTGAGGTATCTTCAGCCGCCGGGTTACCGATGGTCGACGTCGATGTTGTTCAGATTCAGCAAGTCATTCTCAATTTGTTGCGTAACGGCATAGATGCGATGAGATCGCTGAATTTTGAAAACGGAAGCACCATGCGGGTATTGATCCGGCAATATAAAGCCGGCTTTCTGCAAGTCGATGTGGAAGACTGTGGGGGTGGCGTTTCGGCTGACGTCGCTGATAAGATTTTTGACTCATTCTCTACCAGCAAGAGCACCGGGCTCGGCATGGGTTTGCCGATCAGCAAAGCTATCGTAGCAGCACACGGAGGGCAACTCGTGTTCAACAATAATGAAACAGGTGGAGCTACCTTTTCGCTAACGTTGCCGGTAGCCGCAAGTGGGAATCAACATGGATAAGACACCGACAGTTTATATCGTCGATGACGACGAAGGTATACGTGATGGCCTGAGTACGTTGTTGGCAACCGTGGACCAGCCGTACCGGGCATTCGAATCTGCCATGGAGTTTCTTGACCATTACGATCCCGACATGCGTGGCTGCCTGATACTGGATATACGCATGCCGCGCGTATCCGGGCTGGAGCTGCAGGAGATTCTAAACGAGCGGGAATCAAACCTGCCAATAATATTCGTGACTGGCCACGGCGATGTTCCGATGGCGGTTGAGGCTATGCGGCGCGGGGCGCTGGACTTTATTCGCAAGCCTTTTCGTGAACAGGAATTGCTGGAGCGTATTAATGAGGCGCTTGATGTCGAGTCTGTCAGGCGCAAAAGAACCCTGGATCAGCAGGAATTGTTGCAACGGATCGATTCGCTCACGGATCGGGAGAGGGCGGTGTTCGAGAGTGTCGCCGACGGCATCATGAACAAGGTCATCGGATTCGATCTTGGCATCAGCGAACGTACCGTGGAGGTCCACCGGGCGAACGTAATGAAAAAACTCGATGTACGGACCCTGGCAGAGCTGATTCGTATCAAGATTGCCGTCGAGTTCGCCGAGCGGGCCGACTGATGCCTGCCGCGGCAGGACCGTAAACCGACTTGCGTTAGTACGTACTGGCCACAGTACGCTAAGCGATATCCCGAATTACGCGCAACGGTACGATGCTACAATGTATCGACCTGGTAACATACCGTGCCACGATGCGTCGAGTGCGTCCGCACTTTGATACGCCATGACTATTTATTGAGAAGAGGTTAGCGGCCCATGGAATCGACCCCTGTTAAATCGACCCCAATTACAATTACCCGATTGGATCTCGAAAGACTCGAGCGCCTGTTGGAGACTGAATCGATTCGAGCGTTGCCGGGAGCCGGCATGTTACGCGAGGAGCTCGGCCGCGCGAACGTCGTCGAACCCGAAGAGATCGGGCCGGATATCATTACGATGAACTCGACCGCCAGGTTTGTGAATGAGCGTACGAATACGGCTTACCAGATGACGCTCGTGTATCCAAACGAGGCAGGAACTCCCGGCACTGTGTCTGTAATTGCTCCGGTCGGGAGTGCGTTGCTGGGGCTCTCGATCGGCCAGACCATCAACTGGCAGGTGCCGGGTGGCCGACAGCTGCGCCTGCGCGTAGTCGCCGTGACCAGCCAGCCGGAGGCACAGAAACAGTTTCATCGATGAACGATTTCCGGAATACCGGCGCCCCGAAACAGGCGCCGGTCGCTACTTCCGTTACTTGGAGCCGAACTTACTCGCTGCTCGAATTATTTCGCATCGCACCCTGCAGTTTCTTGATATCGGCCGGTGACAGCTGTGGCCGGTCAACAACCAGGGTCAACTTGTTGAGCTTGGCGGTGAGCGTGAACGGCGGCGTGTAGTCTGCGTCGTTTACGCCCGTCAGCGTATCCGAACCAATATCGAAGGCCTCATCCCACTGCAGAATCATGGGCAACGTGTGAGGCATCTTTTTCGATTCGACCACTTTGCCGTCGACGCTCAGTGTGCCGGTACCGGGTTGCCCCAGGCCGCTCATATTGTTGTAAGCGAGCGTACCGGTGCCGAGGCCCTCGTATTTGAAATCAAACGTGACGGTATGTTCGCCCGGTGTCAGCGCATCCTTGCCCTGCCACTTGATGCGCTCCATGTTGAGCATGTTCCACAGGAATACCGGCTTGCCCTCAAGGAGGTAAAACCCGTAACCGGCAAAGCGTCCACCGGAGGTCAGAATCATGCCCTCGGCTCCGCCCGGCGGCACGGTGAGATTGGCCGTTACCGTGTACGAGGTATTCAGCAGTAGCGGCGAATCGCCTTGCGGCAAGCCAGTCATGGCATGCGTATAGGTAAACTCCTTGCGCCCCGCAACAATACTTGGTCGTGCGGCAATGACCCGAGCAGCTACCGAAGCATCCATCGGGAACACCTGGAATTTCTTCGCCTCCTCAATGAACTTCTTCTTCAGGGCTTTCACCTTGTCGGGGTGCTCGTCGGCGATGTTCTGCGACTGGCTGAAGTCCGTGTTCAGGTCGTAGAGTTCCAGCACCTGGTTGTTCAGCGGGTCGGTGTTGGCGGCGCCGTAGGCCTCCCACGGTGCGCGGTTGACCTTGGTGCTGAGCAGCCAGCCTTCGTCGTACAGGGCCCACTGGCCCATCATTTCGAAATACTGGGTCTTGTGCCTCGATGGCAGCTTGGCATTCGCCTTGTCAAAGGTATAAGCGAAGCTCGTCCCTTCAATAGGCGCCTGCTTGATGCCATCCACGTATTCCGGCGCCGCTATTCCAGTCACCTCGAGAAGGGTTGGAACGACGTCAATGACGTGCATGAACTGGTCGCGCAGACCGCCTTTGTCTTTGATGCGCGCTGGCCATGAGACCGCCATGTTCTGGCGGATACCGCCGAGCTTCGATGCATTTTGCTTGAACCACGAGAACGGCGTGTCGAACATCCAGGACCAGCCGGCCGACATATGGTTGTAGGTTTCTTCCGTGCCCCAGACGTCATACCACTTCATCTGCGTCTCGACCGGCGGCGCGACACCGTTGAAAAAGGCAACCTCGTTGAAGGTCCCTGTTGGCCCGCCTTCGGCACTGGTACCATTGTCGCCGTTGATGAAGATGATAAGCGTGTCATCCAGTTTGCCCATGTCTTCGATGGTCTGAACAACGCGCCCGATTTCATGATCTGTATAGGCGGCATACGCAGCGAAGATCTCCACCTGCTTGATGAACAGCTTTTGCTCCTGGGCCGTCAGGTCGTCCCAGTTCTTGAGGACGTCCGTTGGCCAGGGCTCCATCTGTGTATCTGCGGGAATCACGCCGAGCTTCTTCTGGTTTTCGAAGATCTGTTCGCGGACCTTGTTCCAGCCTTCATCAAAGAGGTGCATATCGTGAACCTTCTTCACCCATTCCTTCGTTGGGTGGTGCGGTGCGTGCATGGCACCCGGCGCGTATTTCACGAAAAACGGCTTGTCGGGCACCATCTGGTTCATGCGGTTCAGGTAGTCGATAGCATCGTCTGCCATGCCGGTTATGAGATTCCATTCCGGCTTGCCTTCAAACGGGTATATCTGGGTCGTGTTGCGGAACAGGTTCGGCTGCCACTGGTTCGCGTCACCGCCAACAAACCCGTAGAAATACTCGAAACCGAGCCCCGTCGGCCATTTGTCAAACGGCCCGGCCTGGCTCGCGACAAAAGTCGGTGTGTTGTGGTCCTTGCCAAACCACGAGGTCGCGTAGCCATTGTCGCGTAAAATACGCCCGATCGTGGCCTTGTCCTCGGGGATGATGCTGTTGTAGCCGGGGAAGCCCGTCGCCTGCTCACCGATGACGCCAAAGCCGACCGAATGGTGATTGCGACCGGTGATGAGCGCGGCGCGCGTCGGGGAACACAATGCCGTGGAATGAATATTGTTGTAGCGCAGCCCCGAATTCGCAATACGATCCATCGTGGGTGTCGGTATGACGCCACCGAAGGTACTGGGGACACCAAATCCCGAATCGTCCGTGATGATCAGCAATACGTTCGGTGCCTTTTTCGGAGGCACGATGTTAGGCGCCCACCAGGCCTTTGAATCCAGAGCGCCTTCATTGATAACACCGCCAAACTCGGGCGCGGGCGCGGGCAATCGTTTGCCATCGATGGTGGTTGTTGCGCTCGGGGCGCCCGGGTCGCCGGCCGTTTCAACCGCACGGGCAATCAACGCGAGTAGCAGTACGGTCGTCGATGCAACAGCGATAGCCGTATACGCACGGAACTGCTTGCTGCGCCGCGACCTTTTCGTGGAACGAGGAAATGCCATGTAGATCTCCCAATTTTTATTATTATTAGTGACGCAATTGTCCTGCTTGTAACAGCGTCATGTCCCCAACCGCTACTTTAGGCCGTTTCTGCGGAAAAGTCAGCATTACGGTTGAGAGTTGTGTGCGCTTTTCGTTTGCCTGTCGTTTAACCCTATGAACACACACAGATGGGAGAACGACATGCAAACGACATGCAAGCTAGTTTTGGTGGTGCTGGCAACGTCTATGTTTCTGGGTGGCTGTGGCGGCGGCGGTGGCGGCGGTACGACTACAGCGCCGCCACCCCCACCTCCGCCGTCCC
>DDIS01000063.1:0-5067 GCA_002338615.1 Proteobacteria bacterium UBA1844
GCGCTGCGGTCTTGGTCGCGGCAGGATGCCGCTCCTGCGATGCGCTGCGGTCTTGATCGCGGCAGGATGCCGCTCCTACGAGACCGGTCATCGGCACGGCATCGTAGGAGCGGCATCCTGCCGCGAAATTTTGTCTAATCGCGCGACATAAACAATCGCAGGATGTACCAGAACATCAGCGCAATCGACGCGAACAATGACATGGATGCGGCGACATAACGATCTTGCGGGAAGTGAAGCATGATGTTCGAGGTATCGTAAAGCACAGCGGCGCCTGCGAAACCGATCATGGCGACGGAAAACCAGGTGCCAAGCGCAAAGCCGAACAGCACTGACGCGACAATTCCGCCAAGTGCGAGCAAGCCACCCCAGACAAGCAGGCCGCGTAAGAAGGAAAAGTCCTTGCGCGTGATCATGGCGGTCGCAATCAACGCGACGCAGCCAATTATCGTAACGCCAATTGCACTGTCCAGTACGCCGTCAGCCCGTTGGTTGGCGAGCAGAATGAGCGGCGAGAATATGATTGCCTGCGCAAATACCAGCAACGCGTAGCCGGCGTATTGGGCAGGTCTCGATTCGAGCTTGTGCGCGAGATGTGATGCGCCCCAGCTAATCAACATGAACCCGCCTAGTGTTATCAGCCAGCTTTGCAGTAGCACCGGTGCAATTCGTGCGGCAATGCCTGAAGTAATCAGGTACGCCTCAACAGCAGCGAACGCGAGCAAGCCACCGGCGACGTGTGCATAGCACTTCCAGATGAACTCGGAACGATCCTCGAGCGAAGCCTCGGCAACCGGGGAAACGTAGTTCAGATTTTCCTGCATGAGCATTTAGTCCTTGGTTTGACTGAGTTGGTTCATTTTAGCACTGAAGGCGTCATTTCACGATCAAGTTTCGCTTGCCGGGGGCGGTAATACTGTTGTCCCAACCGGCAGCAACGCATAATGGCGCCTACCACATGTGACGGATGTGTGACTACAATTCCTGAAATCAAGGTCCATGGCAGCTACAGGCGCAGCACGGTAACGGCTGTCGTCATTGCCAATATGATCGGTACTGGGGTATTTACCAGTCTCGGGTTCCAGTTGCTGGAGATTCGCTCGCCGGTTGTCATTCTCGCGCTGTGGCTGCTGGGCGGTGTGATCGCCCTGTGCGGGGCCATGACCTACGCGGAACTCGGCGCTGCCTTGCCACGCTCTGGCGGGGAGTACAACTTTCTGTCGGCTATCTACCACCCGGTGGCGGGTTTTGTGTCCGGTTGGGTATCAGCGACGATCGGTTTTGCGGCGCCCGTTGCGCTCGCGGCGATGACGTTTTCCGCCTATGCCACGTCGAGCTACGGCGCGGGCGGCAATAGCTGGCTCAACAAGGGCCTCGCCGTTGCGCTGGTTGCACTCCTGAGTGCCGTGCATTCGATCAGCCGCCGCCAAAGCGGGGGCTTGCAAGCGACGTTTACACTGCTGAAAGTCGCAGTGATCGTGTGCTTTTGCGGTGCTGCTTTGTTGCTCGCAGACCCACAGCAGGACTTGCGGTTGCTGCCCGAAAACAGTGACCTCGGTTTGCTTGCAAGTGGTGCATTTGCCGTGTCGCTGATCTACGTGAGCTATGCGTACTCGGGCTGGAACGCGGCCACTTACCTGAGTAGCGAACTCGAGAATCCGCAGCGGGATTTACCGCGCATATTGTTTACTGGAACTGCGGTTGTCACGTGCCTTTACGTGGCGTTGAACTTTGTCTTCCTCAAAGTCGCGCCAATGAATGCGCTCGAGGGCCAGGTCGAAGTCGGTTACATCGCTGCCCATGCGGCATTTGGGCCTGCCGGCGGACGATTCACCGGCTTGGCGCTGGCGTTGCTATTGGTGTCGACCGTCAGTGCGATGACACTCGCGGGCCCCCGTGTACTGCAGGTTATTGGCGAAGACTTTGCGCTACTCAAGTTGCTCGCTCGTACCAATGCGGATGATTTGCCGTATGTGGCAATCATCCTGCAATCGACCCTGGCGGTCGCTTTTATTCTGACGTCGAGTTTCGAGTCGATTCTCGTGTTCGCAGGATTCACACTGGCATTGAACAGCTTCGTCACGGTGCTCGGCGTGTTCGTGCTGCGCTTTCGTCAGCCCGATCTTGCGCGACCGTATCGGACGTTTGGCTATCCGATTACGCCTCTGATCTTTTTGCTGGTGATGGGGTGGACACTGGCTTTCGTGCTTTTTTCCAAGCCTGTCGAAGCGTTGTTTGGTTTGTTGATTATCGCCAGCGGCGCGCTGTTTTACTGGCTGGCGACGCGCGCAGCGTCAACGACGCCTGCCTAGCCCTGATTCGGGATCAGTGGCGGCGACGGATGGGGGCAGGTCCATACTTTCGCCGGGTAGAACTTTCAGGTAAAACCTGTAATATAAATACATGTTTGGAGGCACGCGGCTTCGCAAAATTTAGGAAATGATATTGATGCATACACCGGCCGCTGGCCAGCCCGACGCGCCGCGTCGCCAGCTTGCACTATTTGCCGTGGGATTACGTCCTTTCTACGCGCTGGCGGGCCTGTTCGCGTTTCTTGCGATACCGATATGGGTCGCCAATTATGTTGGATTGCTTCGGTTCGACGGCTACTTGATCAGCCTGTTCTGGCACCAGCACGAAATGATCTTCGGCTTCGCCGTTGCGGTGATCGCGGGATTCCTTTTGACGGCCGTGCGGAACTGGACCGGTCGCGCGACGCCGACGGGTGGTGGCCTTGCCACGTTAGCCCTTGTCTGGCTTCTGGCCCGTATACTGGCTTTGACCGGGCCGGCCTGGCCTGCGGCCATCGTCGACCTGGCGTTCCTGCCACTTCTGGCCGTGACCATTGCGATTCCCATCTGGCGCAGCCAAAATCGCCGAAATATCAAGTTGCTGTTTGTTTTGGCGGCGCTCACCGTTGCCAACCTCGTTTTTCACCTCGCGTACAACGGTGTCTTGCCGATGCAACTGACGGCGACGTCGGTTAGCTCTGCGCTGGACATCATACTGATCCTGATCGCCATCATGGGTGGCCGGGTCATCCCCGCGTTTACAGCGAACGCCGTGCCTGCGGCCAGGCCGCGTCGCTTTCTCGCCCTCGAAGTCGTGGCCATTGGCTCGCTACTGCTGGTATTGGCAGCTGACGTCCTGGCACCTGCATACAGGCTGCCAGCGAGCGTTCTGGCCGCGCTCTATTTCGTCGCGGCGCTGGCGCACGCGACACGCCTGTGGCTGTGGGAGCCACAACTTACGATCAAGAATCCGCTACTGCTCATGCTACCCATGGCATACGCGTGGGTTCCCGTTACCTTGCTGCTGCGAGGACTTGTGCCGCTGGATCTGGCACCGTCCACGGCCGCGGCTCATGCGCTGACACTTGGCGCAATGACAAGCCTTATGCTCGCCATGATGATGCGCAGCGCGCTCGGACATACGGGCCGACCACTTGTGGCTGGAATACCGGAACTCCTGGCATTTTTCCTGATGCAAACGGCCGCGATCGTGCGCGTTTTGGCAACTTTGATCAATTTGGAGCATTATCGCTTTTATATAATACTGTCCGCCCTGATCTGGACCCTGGCATTTGCCGGCTTTCTTTGGCGGTATGTCCCGATGCTGGTATATCCACGTATCGACGGCAAGCCAGGTTAATCAGTGTCGGCCAGGAAGAATAAAAAATATCGAGGCACGGGCGTGCTCTCCGATTCGTGCCCGAAAACCCGGTCGCTACACCTCTAATGAGAAAAGTCCGCATGACTAAGCAAGCTCACTCATCTGCAGCGCAAACACTTCCACCCGGCCACGAGCCGGAAACAATCAACGTGATCTATGCCTACCTGGTCTGCGCCACTTTCTGGCTGCTGGTCGGCACTGTTTACGGATTGATCGCAGCCATGAAATTGTATTGGCCGGATGCATGGGCTGCCGAGTATTTGTCGTTCGGGCGGATTCGCCCGATGCATACCAACACCCTGTTCTGGGGTTGGTCCTCGATGTTGCTGGTGGGCCTCGGTATGTTCGTGGTTTCGCGCACATCCCGGGTTCGATTGTGGAGCCCGCGGATAGCGTGGATCTCACTCGGACTATGGAATATCGCAGTTGCGGCGGGAATTATCACTCTGTCCATCGGCATCAACCGCGGTCCACAGGAGTATCGCGAGTGGGTCTGGCCGCTGGCTGTGTTATTTGGCAGTGGCGTCATATTGAACGGCTACAATTTCTACCGCACGGTTGCGTCCAGGACCATGCGTGAAATCTACATTTCGAACTGGTTCATGCTTGGCGCCTTCAGCTGGCTGGCAATCCTGTACACGATTTCCTACTTGCCTTTCTACCAGGGTGGTTTGGGCAATATCGTCGTGCAGGGCTATTACATGCATAACGGTGTCGGAATGTGGTTTACACCACTGGTCCTCGGCATCACCTATTACGCGTTGCCGCGTATGTTGGGCAAGCCCATTTATTCCTATGCGCTCGGTGTGCTGGGCTTTTGGACCAACATGCTTTTCTACACGCTTATCGGCGCGCATCATTTTATCTTCAGCCCGGTGCCGTGGTGGCTGCAGACCACGGCGATCCTGTTCAGCGTCGGCATGATGGTGCCGGTTTGGTCCGGCACCGGTAACTTTTTTCTCACGGCGCGCGGCTCCTGGGACAAGGTACGTCGTAGCTACCCGTTGATCTTCCTGATGGTTGGAGCCTGGGGATATGCGCTGGTCTCAACACAGGGCACGATCGAGGCCTTCCGCACGGCCAACATTTACTGGCATTTCACGAATTTCACGGTGGGGCATTCGCACGTGTCGATGTACGGCTTCGTGGCATTTCTCGCCTGGGGTGCGCTATACGGTATTTTGCCGAGGATTACCGGTCACCGCGCAAGCGAGGTGGGTGTGATGATTCATTTCTGGTTGTCCTTTGTAGGTGGCAGTATTTACGTCCTGTCGATTTCCGCGGCGGGCATTCTGCAGGGCATGTCGTGGGTTAACGGCGAGTCATTTATTGCCTCGGTCGAAGCGGCGGCGCCGATGTGGTTATGGCGAACGGTCGGTGGCCTGCTGATGGCGG
>DDIS01000063.1:5162-11321 GCA_002338615.1 Proteobacteria bacterium UBA1844
TCGGTGGCCTGCTGATGGCGGCGGGCCATATCGTGTTTGCCATGAACCTCTGGTCGATGCGGCCACGGGATAAAAAAGTTGAGTTACAGGCGGTGCCGGCATGAGGCTGGATACGAATCATCGCGCCCTGGTGGCCGCCGCCGGACTCGGCTATTTGTTCCTCTCCCTGATCATTGCGGTCCTGCCTGCCTTCGATATGCAAAAGGTGCAGGGGCACCCGGGTGTCGAAGCACCGACTCCGGAAGTGTTGCTCGGGCGCAAACTGTACATGGAGGAGGGTTGCGGATTCTGCCATACACAGTTCGTGCGTGATCTGGAGCTCGACCAGCCGTACGGGCGGGGCTCGGTTGCCGCGGACTACGCCGACGAATCTCCGCCGATGCTCGGGACGCAGCGCACAGGACCGGACCTTGCTGACGTTGGCTCGCGCCAGCCAAGCGAGATGTGGAACCTGATCCATCTATACAATCCACGTGCAGTGGCGCCGCATTCGGTGATGCCGGCCTATCCCTGGTTTTTCGAGTTGCAGGACAAGGCAAACGGTGAGGGCCTTGTGGTCCCCGTGCCCGCCCCGTACGCGCCGGAAGGCAAGGTCATCATTGCAAGCGATGAGGCCATTGCACTGGTGCGCTACCTGCAGTGGTTGAAACAGGTCAAGGTCCCCTGATGAACCACGGCGCCAGCGCATATTCGTTTCTCGATATCGTGATATCGATCGGTGCTCTGATCGTCGTGCTGTGGGCATTTTATCTCGCGATTCGCTACACGTTCTGGCCAGGTGAGACGTCGCCGGATCACATCAAGCGCCGCATTCTCGACGACAATGACGAGCAATCAAGATGAAAATCGAAGTCTATCTCGATACGCAGACGGAACCGTACACCACGTTCGAACCACCAGAGTCGTTTCGCCTGGATACGACCGTTCTTGACGATGGTGAGCACACGATCCGATTCAAGGCCATAGATACCGATGGCACAATCGGGTTACGCGAAGTTAAATTTTCCGTGCACAATGGCCCCAACATTTCGGTACATGGGCTGCGTGACGACGACCAGTTATTCGGCGAAGTTTCGATCCTCGCCAATGCGTATTCGAGTAAGATCGGCGATATTTTCGAGCCAATGCGTATCGAAACGCCCAACCCGATTCCAACCTGGGCATGGGTGCTGGTGCTGGTCGTATTCTCGTGGAGCATGTGGTACCTGGGGACGGAATACCGGGAACACCAGGCTAACCTGTCGGCTCCGGCTGCAAGTGCATCGGTTGCAGCGAAAACCACGTCGGCCGACAGTCCGGCCGCAACCGGCGCCAGCTGGCAGGCGTTGGGCAAGCAGGTATACGAGAACAACTGTGCGTCCTGCCACCAGGCCAACGGCAGTGGCCTTGCGGGGCTATTTCCGCCGCTTGTTGCCAATCCTTCCGTGCTCGCAGACGATGCGAGCGAGCATTTATCCACCATCCTGAACGGTGCCCACGGCAAAATAATCCAGGGCATCAGCTACCCCGCACCGATGCCTCCGTTCGGCAGCCAGCTTTCCGACGAAGAAATAGCGGCGGTGGCAAATCATGAGCGAACGAGCTGGGGTAATGGTGCAAAGACGGTGACCGCGGACGAGGTTACGGTCTTGCGGAAATAAGACGCGCTGCCCCCTCGACCGGGTGCAAATACACGCTCAACACTTTCGCTACTGTTTCTTGTGGCCGCTGAGGAAGTCCCGCAATACGACGGCCTGGTTATGTTCCTGGTCTTTCGCGCCGTAAACCAGGGTCATACGGCCCTTGCGCAGTTGCCCGGCAAGGATATCGACACACTCGGAGTTCTGTTTCAGCTCTGCAATATATTTCTTGCGAAAGTCCGGCCACTTCTCAACATCGTGTTTGAACCAGTTGCGCAATTCCGTGCTGGGAGCTACCTCTTTCAGCCAGAGGTCGGCCTTGAGTTTCGACTTTGGTACGCCGCGCGGCCAGAGCCGGTCAACAAGTACCCGGTAGCCGTCGCCGGCGTCGGCTGCTTCGTAGGCACGCTTGATCCGGACGTCGTGTTTCATAGAGTTACCAGTATGATTTACCTGAAATTACAGCAACCATGACAGTACCAATTTTATGACCGGCCGACTGTAGGCTGGGTGCCAGACTCCAACAGAAAAGGGGGGTCGGGCAAGCCCCGACCCCCAGACACGAGAAACTGAACGGTTGGGGGGGCGTCCAGTGGCCTCTGCTATGTCTGGGCTTATTGTCGCGCCGACCAACAAATTCTGACATTCGCGGTGCCACGTAGGAAGCTGTGGGTAGCCACAAGCGGACCTGACGCACGGGCAAATTTGCACCCGCGAATGGCGAGCTTGGTTTGCGGTGTTATCGGCGGTCGAGGGGATCTGGGTTTTAGCCATGCTCCTGAAACCGGCAGGATCTCGCTGAAGTTCAGTTTTGGTGGCGGGCGTTCGCCTCACGCGGGAGTCGTACTAAGAGAGACTCTTAAAGTGAATTCCAGGAATTCCTCCCGAAGGAGGAATATTGCCCAACTTGAAAAGTTGTTTCCGCGCCAATGTGTGCTCTCGTTGTCAGCTGGCGTTCCGTTCAATTCCCGGCAACCGTCGTGTCGCGGTCACAAGCCGCTGTACACGCAGGTTTCCGATTATTGAACAGCACGCTTTTGATGTGCTTCTTTTGAGCTCAGCAAAAATGGAGCGATTGGTACGGCCGTTCCCGTCACGAGATCAGCTACGTGGGTACCGAGCGCCGGCCCATGTTTAAAACCGTGTCCTGATCCGCATCCGACCAGCCAGACATTCTCAAGACCTGGGTGGCGATCAATTACAAAGTGTCCGTTCGAGCTGTTCTCATACTGGCACACCCTGCTTTCTACCAGAGGAGCTTCAGCAAGCGAAGGAAACCGTCGAGAAAGAAACTCTCGTGCGGACTGTTCTGCTTCATCAGTTGAGCGTCGATCTTCCGTCTCAGGGTCGATGATCGGGCTGAAACTAGGGGGCAGGGACTAAGTGCGCGGGCGACATTTGAGTCTATTTTATGCGGTGATACGCGGTTTTTGCACGGCCTCGGTCACGAGTAGCTGGTCACCTTCGAGTATGAAATAGTTTTACAATACACCAGACAAAGATAACAAAGCAGACCACAGCCAGCAGCAGCGAACCATATGCCCACGGCGCCGCACGTTCTGCTGGCCATCTTTCAGGTTCAGCCGCATTGAGCCACGCGTAAAAGACGAAGCTTGTCACGAAGTACCCTGCCGCTGGCAATCCTAGAATTGATCCCAACCACAATCCGATTTTTCTCGTTCTAGTCATATGACCGCTTTCGGCTGCCACCACCAGCCGTTGCAGTGATTTGTTAGGTCGCTTTGTGGCGTTGCAAGGCAAACTTACCCGCTACGAATGCGGCAAATACAAGTAGAGCGCCAAAGAGCCAAATCGTGAGATACCACATCATTAACCCCGATGCTTCGGAATCCGGTGCGGAGAATGCTGTCGGAAGCCACCAAATCGCAAGCACTGCCATAGGTGCGAAAATGTAGCCAACCTTCGCCAATAGCGTTCCAGTACATAGGTGCACGCCGATACCAATGATTATTGGAATCGAGTAAACGCAGTAATCATTGTTGGAGTAGCTTAGCCAAACGGCTAGCGTTGTGACGGCTATCAAGATCCCCAAATTCCGAACCACAGACAGTCGCATTGAGTAATCTCACAAGTAACCAACGGACAAAATTGCCACATAACGTATTTATATCTGGCTAACCGCGAATAGCGGCAATTGGTCACAGGCCGACAGTTTACAACAGTTTGACCGAGGGACAGCAAACCAGGGTATTCTGGTTGGTCGGGCACGTTTCCTCGGAAACATCGAGCTTGAACGACCGCTGCTGCGTGCGGATTCAACCGGTCGGTCATTCATTGTTGCCAGTATGAATCTCGTTGGGGATGTTGTCTGGCAATTCGCTTTCAAGAACATACGTCCAGTCTCTTCTGAACACACGAAGCGTAATAGCCCAGGTGAAAGCCCCAATCATGGCCAATGCAGCGATGCCCAAGACAATCGCCAACATGAATGAAACCACAATGAATGCTGTTTGAGAATAGAAGACTAAGTAGCCTTCTTGAACAGCGAGGAATATCGCACCCCCTATAGCGGCAAGAAATACTAGCCAGACAGCCGCAAACGCTGCTTGACGGATCAGAAAGCTCGAACGAGGCTCAAAGTGCATTGGCGAAGGGCCAAACCACGTCAAAAGGATGCGCGAGATTCTTGAATCAGGAAACGCCCAAACCATGAATGAAAGAACGGGGCCAACTATCGAAAGTATAATTCCCAGCGTTTTTGCATCCATTTCTCAAGCCCAAGAATGTAGATTAAAAAAAACTAAATAACCAGGCAACGAATGGCGAGTTTAGGTATTAGCAGTCGATTGACATTATACTACCGATGGGACCGGGTACGGCCATCAGCGGTCTGTCGATTCACCAAAGAATCTAGCTGCTCCAGTTCATATGGAGCTTCTTGTTTTCCGCCGCGCAATCGCGCAAGTAAAGATTAATTAAACTCTGGTATGGAATCCCGCTTTCCTCTGAAAGGCCGCGAAAATAGTCGATCGTATCCTCGTCCAAGCGGATAGTCAGCTGCTTCTTGGGCTTCTGAAGATAGGGGTTCTTGACCGATTTTGAAAAATCGTACTTTTTCTTCATGATACGAACTCCGAGTACTGTTTCCGCTCCGACGGATCCGCTTTTCTTGCCGAGATGATCCGAATGACATTCTTCACCTCGAGATAGCAATGCACTACTACAAGCAAGCGAAGCTGTATGCTGAGACCCAAAAGAACGAAACGGTCTTCATCGTCAGAGTGTTCGGGATCTGCGATGACGCGCGCATTGTCGTCGAGAAAGGCGGATTTCGCTTCCTCAAAGGAAACGCGGTGCTTCCTCAAATTCTCGGACGCCTTCCGAGCGTTCCATTCGAAGGTGATCTCAGGCATAACTACATTGTAGCGACATTGTCGGCCGGGTCAATGGCGTCATGTTAAAAAGATCGCTGAGTAACGGGTTTTGGCAAGCGAAACTGACGTTCGATGCACCGATTTCACTGGGATGCGACCGGCAGCTCGGGGTCAACTGCCGTCTACCAGACCGCAACAAATTTGGACGTTCAAACGGCCGGTGAGCATACGCCACCGGACGCTCGCTCAGCATTGTTATACGTCAAGATGGCCTGAAGTTTTCAGCCTCATCCAGGTTGCACTATTTTGCAACCTGGTCCGAGGGCGTCCACGATGACGCCACTCGGCTTCGTTTCTTTCTGCCTGGTGCAAACACTGGGTCAGTGTTTCTGACACCCTAGGAGCCGAAGCTCGGTCGGGCCGCTTTATGCGGAGTCGTCTCGGGACACCAATCCCGTCAACCGCTTAATGCCGGGTTGCTGGCGACCGCGATGTGCTTCGTAGAGCAGGGATCGGGCGTGGAGCGAGTGTGGCCTTTGGAGCCGAGTTTGAATGTGGGCGTAGTTCCCTCCTTGTAGTGAATTTCAGGACGATGTGTCCGGTGGTTAGAAAGCTGATCTATTCAAGATCGATCAGCCGTATCGCAAGAAGCGATGGTTGCCGCAAGAGCCGCTGCGGTGGGCGGATAAAATCGGTACTACTAGCCAGTTTACGAACAGATCCCTCGCACTATTCTCAATAAGCAGGCAAGGAGCCGTTGCGGTTCTTTAGTTCGCTGCCCGCGTTCCTACCCCGCTTACGCTCGGTAGGGACGCGGGCGCTGATGGCCTGTTCGTTACCAGGCAGTGCGCTTTTCGCATATTTCGCACCGTGCCTGGACGCCATTCTGAACGCTCGTTCTCGGCAATCGTCCTCGGGAAAAAACAGTGTGCTCGTATGTAAGCGCTCGCGCTATCGCTGTCAAGCGTAAAGGTCGACAGGCGTCTGCAGGGTTTACCGAAATGGCGGGAAATTCAACTTCTGAAAGCGCTGCAAGGGCGACCAGTAAGTCACGCTATCGATGGACTACCGCTGCGCAATTCCTGTCGCCAAAAGCACTGTTGGTGGCTGAATTTTTGTGGGCTATTTTGTGGGCTATCGAGTCACTAAGGATTAGTTTATCCGTATAATTCAACACGTTAACGGTGTCCTTAGCGACACATAGC
>DDIS01000085.1:0-4537 GCA_002338615.1 Proteobacteria bacterium UBA1844
CGCCGAAGGCCGCTTTGTTTTGCAGCGATGCGCCGACTGCAACGCCGTTTGCTACCCGGCGCGCGAGCTGTGTCCGAAGTGCTGGTCGATGGCGTTGCGCTGGGAAGATATGCCGGCTGGCGGGCAACTGATTACCGAGACGACACTGCGCTCGAGCATCAATACGTATTTTCGCGAGCGCATGCCCTGGCGAATCGGCACGATTGTCCTCGATGCAGGCCCGAGCGTGCTGGCCCATCTGCACGGTGACGTTGGCAAACGCGCGCGCGTGCGAGTGATCGCGAGAACCGACAAGTCGGGGCAGGGCGTCATGCTCGCGCTGCCCGACAAGGAGACAGCCCATATGACTGACGATCGACAGCTACGAAAACTAACATGCGACCCGAAGTTTCGCCGCGTACTGATAACCGATGGTCGCACGGAACTGGGCCAGGCGACGGCGCGAGCGATGGCCGATGCCGGTGCATCGATCATCTTTGTTGGCATCGCAGAGGACTGGCGGCCGTATCCTGGCAAGGAGAAACTTGAAGCTGTGCCTGGTGTGGAAATCATGCCGCTCGATATCACCGATACGATTTCAGTCAATGAACTCGCTGGTCAGATCGGCGGCAAGACCGACATCCTGATTAACACCGCCGAGCACGTGCGGCCGGGCGCGGCCATGGAACGTGACGACGTTGTGACAGCTCGTGACGAGATGGAGATCAACTATTTCGGCCTGCTGCGCCTGATACAGGCATTCGGACCCGGGATGCGAGCGCGCGGTGCCGACGGTGACAACAGCGCCTGTGCCTGGGTGAACCTGTTGTCCGTGTATGCGCTGTCGAACTGGTCGGCTTACGGTACGACCTCGGCCAGTCAGGCGGCCGCGTATTCCTTGAGCCAGTGCCTCAGGGCGGAAATGGCGGGGAGCGGTGTCAAGGTCGTCAATATCCTGTTTGGTCCCCTCGACGAATCCTGGCGCCAGCCGCTGCCGCCGCCCAAGGTTACGCCCGCGCGCCTCGCACGTACCGTCGCTGAAACACTGCAACAGGGTATCGAGACCGTTGCGCTCGGCCCTGTGGCCGAGGACGTCATGCGCCGCTACCGCGAAGATCCGCTGGTTCTCGAGCGAGAACTGTCACAGATTCAGCTGGCCTAGCTGATTCGTCCGGACTAGACAATGAGTGCAAGAATTATGAGTAACAGCAACAGTGTTCTGAACGATCTCGGCTCGGCTCTCCTGTCCGGCGAGATCGATACCGTCGATCTCACACATACGCTGGACCCGGATTTCCCGGTGATGATCCTGCCGCCGGAATTTGGTCAATGCGCTCGCTTTCGCGTTGAGGAAGTGTCGCGTTATGACGAGCGCGGCCCGGCCTGGTACTGGCGCAACTTCAGCTGCGGCGAACACACGGGCACCCATTTCGATGCCCCCGTGCACTGGATTTCGGGCAAGGATCTGCCTGATGCGGCCGTGGACAGTATTCCACCCGAAGCCTTCGTCGGTTCTGTCTGCGTACTCGACTGTTCGACCGAGTCGGCCGCGGACGAGGATTTCCTGTTGACCCCGGCATTCATCAAAAGCTGGGAGCAGCAGCACGGTGTTATTCCTGCGAAGAGCTGGGTGCTGATGCGCACCGACTGGTCCAAACGCCGCGGTGCCGACTACCTCAACATGCGCGAGGACGGTGCGCACACGCCGGGGCCGAACAGCGACGCAATGCGCTTGCTGGTCGAGGAACGCGATATTCGCGGCTTCGGTACCGAAACCGTGGGCACCGACGCAGGCCAGGCGGCGCATCTGAGCCCGCCGTACCCGGCGCACTACACGTTGCACGGCGCCAATCGCTACGGATTACAGTGCCTGGCCAATCTCGACAAGCTGCCGGCGACCGGTGCAATCCTTGTTTGCCCGCCTTTGAAAATCAAGCACGGCTCTGGCAGCCCGCTGCGCGTGCTGGCGCTCGTTGACAGGGGCCGATCATGAGTGGCACTGCGCTCGTAACCGGGGGTAGCGCCGGCATTGGCAAAGCCATCTGCCTGCACCTGCTCGAGCGTGGCTACGAAGTCTTGAACCTGTCGCGCCGCGAGTCCGATTATGAGCACCCGAAACTGCGGGATGTCGCGGTCGATCTCGCGGACGATGGCGCCTGCAAAGCGGCCATTGCGACACTCACCAGCGAATTCGAGATTACAAACCTCGTGCACAATGCCGGTGTCATACGGCCGGCTTTGCTGGAGGACGTGGATCTCGCTGACGTCGAGTATCTGTCACGCTTGCATCTGCATGCCGGCATCCTGTTGCTGCAGGGCATTTTGCCGGCTATGAAAAAAGCCGCCTTCGGGCGAGTCGTTATAATCGGCTCGCGTGCCATGCTGGGTCTTCAGACCCGCACGGCGTATGCCGCGACCAAGGCAGCACAGATTGGCATGGTGCGAACCTGGGCCCTCGAACTCGGGCCGTTCGGGATCACGGTAAATGCTGTGGCGCCGGGCCCTGTGGTGACCGACATGTTTACCGATGTTGTACCCGCGGACAGTGACAAGGCTGCGCAGCTGGCGGCGTCGCTGCCCGTCAGGCGGCTCGGCCACGCCGACGACATTGCGCGGGCGACGATGTTTTTCCTGGAGCCGGACAATGGCTTCGTCACGGGGCAGACCTTGTTCGCCTGCGGCGGTGCGAGTCTCGGTTCGCTCGCGCTGTGACCGTGCTACGGAGAGAAAAAGTGAAAATTGTTTGTCTCGGAGGCGGGCCGTCCTCGCTGTATTTTTCACTACTGATGAAGAAGGCGTATCCGGACCATGACATTACGGTTATCGAGCGTGGTAGCCGCGATTCCACCTGGGGATTCGGCGTGGTTTTTTCTGACGATACCTTGCAAGGTTTTATGGAAGCCGACGCGCCGACATACAAGCGTATTGTTGAGGAGTTCGCGTACTGGGGCGGCGTCAATACGTCGATTCACGGAAAAACGATCAACTCGCAGGGACACGGTTTTTGCGGCATGTCGCGTTTGAAGTTATTGAATATTTTTCATGACCGATGCGATGAGCTCGGCGTCAATCTCAAGTTTAACACCGACATCCAGCATATGGACGAACTGGAGCCCGGGAAGCATGACCTGGTGGTTGCCGGAGACGGCATTGCGTCGATCATACGCGAACACTACAAGGCAGAATTTGGTACCAGCGTGGACGTGCGTTCGAATCGCTTTTGCTGGCTTGGAACCACGAGGCCGCTGGATGATTTCAGTTTTGTCTTCAAGCAAAACGAGCACGGCTGGTGGTGGGTACACGCGTATCGCTACGAAGAGGGCATGACAACCTGGATTGTAGAGTGCAGTGACGCTACCTGGCGCTCAGCGGGTATGGACCAATTCAGTGAACAGCAAACCAAGGCTTATTGCGAAGCTCTTTTTGCAAAAGAGCTGGACGGTCACGCGCTGATCACAAATCGTTCCGTTTGGCGGACGTTTCCCGTCATTCGAAACGAACGGTTGTATCACGAGAACATCGTACTTATGGGTGATGCGGTACGCTCAGCGCATTTCAGCATCGGCTCGGGCACCAAGCTTGCGATGGAAGATGCGATTGCGCTGGCCGACTGTATTACGAGTGCCAATGGCAACGTGCGACAGGCGCTCGAATCGTACCAGGAAACGCGCAAGATCGAAGCCGATAAATTGCAGCGGACAGCCGTGGTCAGCCTGAGCTGGTTCGAGCATATCGACCGTTACGCTGCGGTCCAGGGCGCCGAACAGTTTACGTTTAACATGCTGTGCCGTTCCAAGCGCATTACCTACGAAAATCTGGGTCTTCGCGACGCAGCCTATATCGCGTCGGTGGACCGTTGGTTTGCCGAACACACACGCGCGATTACGGGTTTTTCGGATATCGATATCGACAATCCGGTGGTACCTGTTTTTCAACCGTTCAGAATCGGCGCGTTGCGTCTCGAGAACCGGATACAGCTTTCTGCAATGTGCCAGTACTGCGCTGAGGATGGGGATCCAACCGACTGGCATCTCGTGCATTACGGCGCGAGAGCTGTTGGCGGTGCCGGGCTCGTGAATACAGAAATGATCTGCGTGGCACCGACCGCGCGCATTACACCGGGATGTGCGGGCCTGTGGAGCGAAAGGCAGACGCAAGCCTGGTCGCGGATCGTCGACTTTGTACATACCAACAGCCGGGCGAAGATATGTGCCCAGATCGGGCATGCGGGCCGCAAGGGCGCAAGCTGCGTGCCCTGGGATGGCGGTATGGACCAACCACTTCCGGTCGGTGCATGGGAGATTTGTGCTCCCTCTGCGATTCCGTATTTGCCGCACAGTGCGGTACCTGTTGAGCTCGATGAACCGGGCATGGACACGATCGTCGCCGACTTCGAGCGGGCTGCGAAGAACGCAGATAGCGCAGGGTTCGATATGATCGAGATACACCTGGCACACGGCTACCTGCTATCAGGCTTTATCAGCCCTTACACCAACAAGCGCAGTGACGAGTACGGCGGCAGCGTGTTGCACCGGATGCGTTTTCCACTGCGCGTTGT
>DDIS01000085.1:4631-76243 GCA_002338615.1 Proteobacteria bacterium UBA1844
TTTTCCACTGCGCGTTGTGGCGGCCGTGCGCGCGATGTGGCCCAAGCACAAGCCGTTGTCTGTACGTATTTCTGCGACCGACTGGGTGGAAGGCGGCCTGCCCGAGGAAGATATGCTGGAAATGGCGCGGCTATTGAAGTCGGCCGGGGTCGATGTCATTAATGTCTCAACGGGGCAGGTGACCAAAGACGAAGACCCGGTATACGGTCGGATGTTCCAGGCACCGTTTGCGGACCAGATCCGCAACGAAGTCGGGATACCGACCATCGTGGCCGGCAATATCACTACACTCGACCAGGCCAACACGCTGGTTGCGGCCGGCCGAACCGACATTGTCGCGATGGCCCGGCCGTTGATGAATCAGCCTCACCTGGTGCTGGAGGCCGCCGCCCACTACGGTCATAAAAAGCAGTTCTGGCCACCTCAATATCACTCCGGCAAGCCGCTGGCCGAAGCGCTCGCGGAAAAGGCAAACGAAGAAATGGCAGAACTGCGCAGAGAAGCAAAACCACCGAATCCGCGAGACGCGCTGGCCATTGCCGTTGCGCGCGGCGAGGTCCTTGTGGGCCGGACTGAACAGTAAAGGAGAAAGCAGATGAGTTATAACGATACCGATATAGCTGCCCTGATCACACCAACCATGATCCATCGTCGCGTTTATACGGATCCGCTCGTGTTCGATCTCGAGATGCAGCGTATCTGGGGCAAGGCCTGGATTTTTATCGGGCATGAAAGCCAGGTCCCCAAGCCCGGTGACTACACGACGCAAACGATTGGCCGAACACCCGTCGTCATGGTGCGCGACAAGCAAAACGACGTGCACGTCCTGTACAACCGTTGCGGGCACAAGGGCGCAAAGCTCGTGGATAAATCCTGCGGCACGGTCGGCGGAGGCTTTCGCTGCTGTTATCACGGCTGGACCTACCGCCTGGACGGGAAATTGCTGGGCGTGCCGCATATGGCGGGATATGAAGGGACCGGATTTGACAAGGAGGACCCGCAGTACAGCATGCAAAGACTTGAGCGCTACGATACCCATCGCGGCTTCGTTTTCGCATCCATGGACGCCGATGCCCCGGACCTTCGGACCTGGCTCGGCGGCGCCGGGGATGTGCTCGACAATCTCTGCGATCGTTCACCGGAAGGCGAGGTGGAAGTCGCCGGGGGCATTCTTCGTTACGAGCACGATTGCAACTGGAAAATGTTTCTCGAGAATCTGAACGACACGATGCATCCGATGATCGTGCACCGCTCTGTCGTGGACGCGGCGAACAGCTACATGGCTACTTTGCCCGCGAATTCGCCACGCCGGGATGAAGCCGAGATAATTCCACCTTTCGGCGCCTCCTACGAAAACTTTGAGGCCACCGGCATTACGGGTTTTCGCTATGGCCACCACTACGATGGCGGCAAGAGCAGTATTCACGCGGACTACACTGTCGACCCGGATTATGAAGCCGTCATGCTTAAAGCATATGGCAAGGATAGAACCCAGGAAATCCTGACATTCAACACGCACAACACGCTTTACTATCCGTCGTTGACGATCAAATCGGCGGTGCAGAATATCCGCATCGTCCGCCCGTTGGCTGTCGACAAATGCGTAGTCGAATCCTGGTCGTTCCGTTTGAAAGGCGCACCGGACTCGATGCTGCAGCGAACTATTTTGTACTCGCGCCTGATCAACTCGAACGGTTCGATGGTGGGCCCCGATGACCTGACGGCCTATTTTCGGATGCAACAGGGCCTGCAGTCGCAGGCGAACGACTGGGTGGAAATGCATCGCAACTACGGTAGCGACGAGGATCACGGCGACCGACTCACTAACGTGGGAACCAGCGACCTCGACATGCGCAGCCAGTACGCGGCATGGCGTCACTACATGCTGGGGGAGGCGGCCTGATGAGTACGGATACAAAGAAGCCGGATATTCGCGACATCGAAACTTTCCTGTATGACGAGGCGTCCCTGCTCGACCGGCCGGACCTCGACAAGTGGATCGAGATGTACACCGACGACGGAACCTACTGGATGCCGGCAATCGAAGATCAGGAAGATCCGCTCAATCACATTTCAATTTATTACGACGACCGTGTGCTTATGGAAATCCGGCGCAGGAACTTTGTGCACCCCAGGGCTGCGTCCAAAGACTACAAGGTGCGCTGTTCACACATTATTTCCAATGTCCGGATCGAGAGCATTACGGATGATGAGCTGCTTGTAACATCGAATTTTCAGTGTGTGATGTATTACAACAACAAGCAAACCCTGTATGCGGGCAAGTACACGCACAAACTCGTGGCTGTGAACGGAGGTTTCAAGATTCGGCACAAGCGTGTTGATTTGATCAATTGCGATGGTGTTCTGGGTACCATCATTATCTACATCTAGCCAATCCCTGAAGCCACTCTCTGAATATGGAAGCCTTCCTTGCCAGGCATCAACTGCCTGCCGCATTCATCGAGACGGCGACGCGCTACTACATGCCGTTCGCCGAGTGGCTTGAGCAACGTCTCGTCGTTCGAAATACACCGGGTTTTGTGCTTGGCATCAATGGTGCGCAAGGTACCGGCAAAACGACGCTTGCCAGTTTCTTAAGACAATACATGCGCGCCGAATACGGCCGCTCCGTGGCGCCGATGTCCATCGACGATTTTTACCTGGCCAAGGCTGAGCGCGATGAGCTTGCCCTGGCTGTTCACCCGCTGCTGGCAACGCGCGGCGTGCCGGGCACGCACGATATCGAGCTTGGTATTTCAATTATTGATCGCTTGCGCTCGCAACAGGCAGACGAGGAACTGGCGCTGCCCAGATTCGATAAATCCATGGATGACCGCAAACCTGAACGGAACTGGCCGGTCGTGCAGGGCGCCGTCGATCTGATCATACTGGAGGGATGGTGTGTTGGATCCACGGTGTGCGACGTGAGCCGCTTGAGCGATCCGGTCAACGAGCTGGAGGCCAATGAAGACCCGCAGGGTGATTGGCGTGCGTACATCAATATGAAACTGGCAACGGAGTACAGGGAGTTTTTCGAACGGCTGGACGCATTGTTGTTTCTGGAAGTGCCAAACTTTGAAGTGATATACAAGTGGAGGCTGGAGCAGGAACATAAACTGCGCGCGGCATCAACACCCGCATCTCGCGGCGTCCTCAGTGACGCGGAGGTGGCCCGCTTCATTCAGCACTTCGAGCGGATTACGCGCAACAACCTTCTGACGATGCCGTTGAGTGCCGACGCCGTGATCCGGCTTGGCGATGACCACCAGGGCAAGGCAATGCGTCTCTCCTGATTCGTTCTGCATTCCAGTTAGTTAGACCACGACGCAGGAACTTTATTATATTTAGCATCTGATGCCAGTAATTCGATGCAACCCGCCGACGGCGAGTTTGATTGGTCGCGCCGCACACTAGAGCGTTAGCTGAACGCCTATCCAAGCCGCTCGGGGCATGCCGGGAGAAAAGAAGCGCTTGTCTGAAATTGCAGGTCCAAGAACTTCGGTAGCATCCCCAAACAGGCCGAACGTCTCATACTTTTCATCCAGTACATTATCGATGTTCAGAAATACCTGGACCTGTTCGTTAATTTGATAGTCAGCGCGCAAGTTCAACACCGCGAAGCTTCCAATTCGCTCACGGTCGTTGCCCTCGTCCCCACGCATGTAAAAGCCACTATTTGCGAGCACATCCCCTGCAAATACAAGTCGCTCGGCTGGATTGAACTGAATACCCATCTTGAGTAACTGAGCAGGAACCAGTGGCAGCTTATCGCCCATCGCGACGAAGATTTCGCCGTTGATTGCAGCCGGGCTGTGTGGGCTTGGCAAGGTCAGACTCTCACGAAATTGTGCGTCAAGATAGGTGTAGTTGATGAACCATGTCGCGGAACCGGCTAATATGCCGTCCACATTTATCTCAAGCCCTTTGCGGCGAGTGCGACCGACATTTTCGAAGAAACCTTCATTCGTCAGCGCGCCAGCACTTACGAACAGGATATCGTCGTTGCTTGTTGTTTGAAAAATCCCGGTGTGCCAGCTCGCATCGAACATGTCGCCGCGTATCCCGATCTCGTATGTCGAAGCGACGACTTGGTCAAGCGGGGGATCTGAAAGAAAAGCATTAGGCAAACGGCAAGGGTCATCCTCGTCGGCACAGGTTAACTCAACTGGCGATGGGGCTCGATTTGATTCACTGTATCCCGCATAAAGCGTCATGCCACCCGCAAGTTTCGTTGTAATTCCGATCGCCGGATTGAACCGACGGAAATCATGGTCTCCGTTAAGTGCCGTGCCGAGCTGGTCTCGAAGCTTTACCCCGATGTCGTTGTAACGTCCTGCGACCGTTAGCGTTGTACTCTCTGAAATACTCAGAACATTGCTTAAATAAAAGCCAAGGGAGCGGGTTTCAGTACTAAGCTTCGTGAACGATTCGCGAACGAAAAAGCCACTTGGGACCGCAAGCCTGGTGTCATCCAGCTGTCCGAGCTCTGTGCTTGCTGCAAAATCGACTTTGCTGTCGTCAAAAGCCATGCCAATGGCGAAGAGATTGTTTCGTCCATCCAGGTCTCCTCGCCATGCGGCTTGAATGCCAAAACCTATACTTGTCTGCTCCGTGCTAGTACGATTGATTGTCGCACCGTCGACGTTCTGGTTCGCTTGGATGTAGTTGTCGTGTTGGTCCAGAACCAATTTTTCCTCATCAGCTTCGATCTCACACATGAAGCCGGGATTGGCGTCACATTCTTCGAAGTCAGAATCATCGCCATTGTAGCTATCGATATCGCTCGCCCGCATGTAGACATTGCCGTCGAGCGTCAGGTCGCTTGATGCTTCATAGTTGCCGATAAGGTTTACGAACCTGAGTTGGTTCCTCGTCTGATCAGGCCGCGTGAAGATGGAAGTGCGATCGGTTTCCAGCAATTCCACAGGAGCGGCACCGTTACCGATCAGATCGGTATTGGCCGCGGAAAATTTCAAATGAGTAGTGAGCTTATCCGACCGCCATCCGAGATCGCCAAAAAGTTGAGTTGCCTCAGTCGGCGAGTAGTTCCGCCATCCGTCTTCCTCCAAGTACGAAGCCGTGAAAAAATGGCTGAAGCTCTCGCCGCTGGACCCACCTGTTTCCGCCTGGGCACCCAGACGACCGTACGAGCCACCGTAGATTTTCGCCTTGGTCCCTGGGCTTGAGAACCCATTCTTTGTATTAATTGCTACCGAGCCACCGAGCGCGTTGAGTCCGAACAATGGGTTTGAACCTGGCATCAGATATACGGTATTAATTGCAGATTCCGGTATCAGTGCCCAGTTTACGGTATCGCCAAATGGTTCGTTTATTCTGACGCCGTCCTGGTAGACGGCGATGCCCTGGGCCAGCCCGAGCAAGGGCGAACCAACGAAACCTCGATACTGAAGATCCGGTTGCAGAGGATTACTCTGCGCCTCATTCACGAAAACGCTGCCCAGGCTTCGATTCATGAAGTCTGCAAGACTGAGCGCGCGTTTCTTACGTATTTCTTCCGCCGTTGCAGATTGCACGTTGGTGGCGATTTGGTCGATATCCAATCCGGCGCCTAGTGGCGTCTGACCAACGACTTCAACGACTTCAATGGGCACTTCTTCAGTCTCGACCGCGGCGAGCGCGCCAGTTGCGGCCAAGCCCAGATAGATAGATAGCATCATGTCCTTACCTGAAATCGTAAAATTCCGGATCAGGGTGAACGGACAACTGGACAACTCGTGACGTCAAGGTCGTTACTCGAACTTCCCTGGAACCGGCTAGATGTCCCAATTTATGGGACAGTAACACGTATAATGGGAATTCGTCCTCAAGTTCGGTAATATTCAACCCGCTTTACAACTATGCGAAATTTTTGAGCGAATCCACCTTCCAGGAACCAGAGGATGAGGAATGAAAGAGAATAGTTTGCTAAACCGTCGGACGTTTGTAGCAACCCTCGCCGCGGGAGCGACAGTCATGACGACGCCAGCCTTGGCCGCTTCCCTAGCCGCGCAAAGGAAATTACATGGCTTGTTCCCAATTGCGTTCACCCCTGAAGGGCCGGACGGCAAGGTGGATTTTGACGATCTTGCTGCTCAGGTCGCGTTCCTGAGTCGTGGCAGAGTCCAGGGTGTTGCGTGGCCGCAAATCGCAAGCGGTTGGACAGAACTGTCGGAGAAAGATCGTATCCAGGGCGCCGAAGTAATGGTACAGGCAGGCGATGGAAATATGTCAGTGGTCATCGGCGTACAAAGCCGCAGTGGCGACTTTGCCGAAATCGAACGCTACGCACGTCATGCGGAAAAGATCGGCGCAAACGGTGTTATCTGTATTCCACCGGAGGGTGTCGACCACGCGGGTCTTTTAACTCTGTACCAGCGCCTAGGCAAGGTCACGAGTTTGCCAATCATGGTTCAGGCAGTTGGTGATTTCCCGGTGGATCTGTTACTCGAAATGTACGAGACGATTCCAACTGTCCGGTATGTCAAAGACGAGGCGGGAGTTCCCATCGAAAGAGTTGGAGAAATAACCCGCCGCACAAATGGCGAACTCAAGTGTTTCTCCGGCATGGGTGTTTACAACATGATCAGTGAGATGGAGGCGGGCTTTTCAGGTCATTGCCCGTTTACCAGTCTTGCTGACCTTTATACGGCAGCGTATGACCACTTCCACATTGGTGACAAGAGAGCAGCCTTTGAAACCTTCGGCTACATTCGCGCGGCCGACACCATGTTCTCACAGAGCAACGTTAACGTTCTGATTGCTCGCGGTATCTTCAAACCTACGACAACAGCCAAGTTTGCCCCTGACGTGGCCCAAGCCTTGGGAACCATAAATGCGCCAATGTGGGCGAGCTCACCGGATGACATCAAGCGGGTCCTGGACACGTACCTAAGGCCCCATCTTCGAGTCTGAGTTTCGGTAATAGAGAATCTCGCTGGTAGTTATCCGGACGGCCGCCTTTGTTGTAGGTCGCATGGGCGGTCGTGCCGGTAATTCCGACTTCTTAAGCGTATGAGCCGGCAGTGTCCCACTTTGTGGGATGACAAAGCGTATATTGGGCTTTTCTTGATTTTCGCCGTAACTTGATGCCATCATCGTACCGTCATCGGGCCATTGGCATTCAGGAATGGACCGTACGCGCTCGTATTTTCCGGAGTACGGATTTTGGCCTTAATGTCACGACAAAGCAGGGCGCGCAGGCCAGGCTATTGCGTCAGGTCCCGATTGAAGAACTATGCAAATATTTCATAAATGCTCTGCCTTTTTGACCCTGATCGTTGCCAGTGTCTTCGTATTGTTCACAACGCATGCATTAGCTGCGGCGAGACCGGTGGCGGTAGAGATTTGCGCCGCTTGCCACGGTCTGAGCGAAGACGCCCCACCTTCGATTGGACCAAATCTCTGGGGAGTTGGCGGCCGCAAAGCAGGGTCTACGGAATACCAGTATTCGCCGGCAATGAAAGAGTTCGGCGCCACGTGGGACGCGAACACGCTGCAACGCTTTATCATGAAGCCTCTGGATCTTGTTCCAGGCACAAAAATGGCGTACCCCGGGCAACCCGACGCTGACGTTGCGAAATCGATTGCCGACTACCTGGTAGCTGGCGCGGAGTCATCACTTGCCGCGTCGAAGATGCAGAGTTCAAGTAACGATGCAGGCAAGTCCGCTGTATTGCCAACGACAGCGCCCGCGCGTGATGCGTTTGTCCAAGAATATTGCGTCGTGTGCCACAACACGCAATTGAAAACTGCTGATCTCGTTTTGGAGGGACAGACTACAGCGGAGCCAGGCACCAACGCGGAGCTTTGGGAGAAAGCTGCTCGCAGAGTCGCCGCACGCGAGATGCCGCCACCGCTTGCGCCGAAACACCCATCGTCCGATGCATCTCAGGCATTCGCAGATTCTCTGATCGTTGAACTGGACCGCGCAGCCAAGGCACTGCCGCATGCGGGCCCAAGCCTGGTTCGCCGGCTGAACCGTACAGAGTATGGCAACGCCGTGCGTGATTTGTTGGGCGTGGAATTCCCATTCGAGGGCGAACTTCCGGTCGATAGTGTTTCCGGTGGGTTCGACAATATAGGCGACGCGCTGTCGTTCACACCTGTATTGTTGGAGAGCTACCTAAAAGTTGGTCGCAAGGTAAGCGAACTGGCGGTCGGTATTTCCGATCCATCTCCGGTTGCGGAGCAATTTCCGGCTACCAAAGCGCAGATGCAATGGATCGGCGACGGCGCGCCATTTGGGACCCGCGGTGGAATCGTCGTGCGCCATTACTTTCCGCGTGAGGGCGACTACGAGTTCCGCGTTTTTCTTAACGAAACAGACCTTACACCGATTGAAGGCGTTCGACTGTTTCAGACAAAAGTTCGCGTGCGGCCCGGTTTACACACATTTGTGGCGACTTTTCCCAGCCAGTTTGCTGATCACGAAGGACCTGTCCCAGCCTCCGGCGGTGCTGCAGGTCCCGGACTTGGAGGACCGCTGGACATATTGGGGTCCGCATGGAATCCGACCTTATTACTGTTTCTGGATGGCAAGGAACTAACGGACTTCAAAGTTGGGGGCTATTCGGCAGCCGAGGCTTCGTTCGTCATACAAGGAGGTGGGCCGCCTCGCGTGGCTCGCGTTGAAGTAGACGGCCCTTACGATGCGGGTCCGGTCACTACGACCGCAAGTCGGGAGCAGATCTTCGTTTGTTACCCGGAGAAAGCGGCCGAGGAAGCGGGCTGTGCCAAAGAAGTTCTGCAAACAATTGTGCGTCGGGCATTCCGTCGCGATGTCGGGTCCGAGGACATAAAGCCATTCCTGGCTACCTACCAACAGATGCGATCCGAGTACGGATTCGATGGCGCGATCGCGGCGGCTATCCGTGGGGTTCTGATTTCACCGGACTTTCTGTTTCGCCTGGAGTTCGATCCGACTAACGCCGAGCCTGGCCAAATCTATCGTGTGAGCGATTTCGAACTGGCCAGTCGCTTGTCTTTTTTTCTATGGAGCAGCATCCCCGACCTCGCTCTGTTGGACGCAGCTCGTGATGGCGAGTTGCGAAGTGAGGCCGGTCTGGAGCGTCAAGTGCGTCGTATGTTGGCTGATAGCCGAGCCGATGCGCTGGTCAATAATTTTGCCGCGCAGTGGTTGGGTCTACGCGAGGTTCCGCAGGCCCAGCCGGACCCAACCGCGTATCCGCAATTCGATCAAGCGCTGCGAGATGCGTTCGAGCAGGAAACGCTTCTGTTCGTGCGCTCTATTATGCGTGAGAACCGTTCGGTTCTTGAGGTTGTTAACGGCGACTACACCTATCTTAATGAGCGCCTTGCGTTGAACTACGATATTCCTGGTGTTAAAGGACCGGCCCTGCGGCGTGTAGAGTTTCCCGTGGACTCACCAAGAAGCGGGGTGTTGGGGCAGGGCGGTATCTTGATGGTCACGTCGCATGCGAATAAAACGACGCCGATACTGCGAGGGGTTTGGGTGTTGCGGAATTTATTGAACGCGCCGCCGCCACCACCACCCGCCGGTGTGCCACCGCTCAACGTTGAGCCTGCCCAAGACGGTCGTGTACTTACTACTCGCGAGCAGGTTGAACGGCATCGCGCAGATCCTGTTTGTTCAACCTGCCATTCCCGTATCGACCCATGGGGCTTTGCCCTGGAAAGTTATGACGTATTGGGACGCCTGCGCACCGAAGACGAGGGTGGTCCGATTGATACCAGCGGGGTCCTTCCGAACGGGCGACAGTTCGCAGGCCCCGTCGGATTGCGGGACACAATGTTGGCACAGGCCGATGTGTTTGTGGCTGCGACGGTATCCCGGATGATGTCCTTCGCGCTGGGGCGGCCGGTCAGCGGGTGGGACCAGGCAGAGGTTAGAAATATCGTGCGCCAGGCCGAGCCCGAGGACTATCGATTTGTAGACCTGGTGCTGGGAATCGTCAATAGCACACCTTTCAACTACAGGGAGGCGAGCAAACAATGATATTGAGGAAAAAGCACATATCCAGGCGAATGTTGTTACGCGGAGTAGGCGCGACGCTCGCTTTGCCTTTTCTGGATGCGATGCATCCGGCGCTTAGCGCAGAGCGAGATACTGCGGCTGCACCGATCCGCCGGCTGGGAATCGTTTACTACCCGCACGGTGTAGTGTACGAAAAATGGACACCGACGGGCACTGGTGGTCCACTGGTTATAACGGCAGGATTAAAGCCACTCGAGCGGCACAAGGAGAACCTGGTGGTGGTCGCAGGCCTGACCTCCAGTCCTGATCGAACCCAGGCGGATTTTCACGACCGAGCCATGGCTTCCTGGCTCACGGGCCAGGAGCTGACACGCGGCACCGTTCATGTCGGTGTGTCCGTTGACCAGGTCGCTGCTGCCAAACTCGGGCAAGAAACCCAGCTGTCATCGCTGGAACTCGAGATTGAGGACGGGTCACACCACCAAGGTCCGAGCTTTCGTGATGCGACGACGGTATTGCCATCGGAAAGAAACCCGCGCGTCGTATTTGAGCGCTTATTTGGCGAGGGAGGCAAGATTGATCCAGTGGCGATCGCTGCACGTGACGCTCGAGATAAGAGCGCACTGGATGCAGTAAGAGAGCGCATCTCAGCGCTTAAGCGACAGCTCGGTCCCGCAGATGTTCGCACACTTGACCAGTACCTGGAATCAATCCGCGATGTGGAGCGCCGCATCGAAGTGGCGACATCAAAACCGCTGCCAGACTTACCGGATATGACACGGCCGTCCGGAATACCGGTCGACTGGGTCGAGCACGTCAAAATCATGTTCGACCTGCAAGTGCTCGCATATCAAGCAGATCTGACTCGCGTTGCCACCTTCGCAATTGCGAAAGAAGGCTCAGTGATGACTTTCCCGCATTTGGGAATTTCCACACAACATCACGAGGCAAGTCATCATAATTACGATCCCGCGAAACTGGATGATCTGTACAGGATTAACGTAGATCAGTCGGAACTTTTCGCTTACTACCTTGACAGGCTTGACGCGGTCAAAGAAGCGAATGGTTCGCTGCTCGATAATTCAGTCATTCTCTTCGGTAGTACACTTTCGAATCCAACTGTGCACAGCCAACGTGACCTGCCGACAATGCTGGCGGGTGGTGGTGGTGGGCGACTAAAAGGTGGTCGATTTATTCGTGTGAAGGGTGATCGTCCGCCGTGGCCGTTCGCGGCGGAGCTGCCGACGTACTCACCGACCCCGATGACTAATCTTCACCTGGCCCTACTGGATATCGTCGGCGTACCGACCGAGAAGCTAGGCGACAGCACCGGTTCGTTGAATTTGTCATGACGATTGAGGCCAAGAATATTCGCAAAGGCACTTTAGTTTCGGCAGGGCTGCTCTCTGCGCTGCTGCTTGTGAGTCTTGCTGTCAATTTTGGGCCTGCCGACAGTCCTGTCGGTGAGGCGGAAAATGGGATAGGAGATGAGTCACTGATTACGGCCATTAAAAACGAGCGTTCTGCCGAGGTAGCGGACCTGTTGCGCCGTGGTATTGACCTGAATGTGCAAGATGAATTGGGGGCGACAGCCCTGGCGTGGGCCGTCGTCCGTGGTCATTCAGACGTTGTCGAACAGCTTGTCAGGAGTGGCGCCGATCCTAACTTGACGAATGTCATGGGGGTCGGGCCGCTCACGTTGGCCTTGGAGAGTGATTCCGTCAAGATCGTTCGCCTGCTTTTGGAAAATGGGGCGAGTGCAAATGCTCGAAGTAAAGGTGGCGAAACCCCACTGATGATGGCGGTCCATACTGGTTCGGCAGAATCTGTCCAATTACTTTTGTCGCATGGCGCAGACCCCGATGCACGCGCAGATCAATTCGGCCAGACTGCCTTGATGAGGGCCACCGGCCAGCCAGAAATTGTGCGCATGCTCCTGAACCACGGGGCGGATCCGGGGCTGACGACCAAATCCTGGACGATAACAGCCGTCAACTATACGCCGATAATTCATACCTTAGGCGTCACGGGAATCCCATGGAGCCACGACGGCGAATACCAAATAAAAGCGGGCGGGCAAAATGCATTGCATCTTGCGGCACAAAAAAACGACCTCGAGTCTGTTAAATCGTTGCTTGACGCCGGCATGGATGTAGACACGGTCACAGCCGATGGTACGACGCCGCTATTGGCAGCGCTCTACCATTGGTCGGCTGGCCCATCAGGCCGAAACTACCAGTTCGCGGGGGACATTGAGATCGCAAACCTGCTGCTCGACCGCGGCGCAAAAGTGGACGTGTCTGACCAAGCGGGTTACACGCCGCTGCACGGCGCAGCTTTAATTTTGGTCCTGAAGGACCCCGAAGGTGCCCAGCGCCTTGCCTTTAACCCGGCGCAGGCAAATCGACCCGATCGACCACGACCCAGTCCGCCTAAAGATGCGGGAAATGTCGTCACGCTGGTTCAGCGTCTGATTGATGCTGGTGCAGACCCTAATCAACCAACGCTACTGAAGACACCCGGTCCGGTGAATGTAGTACGCATCAATCCTTGCCCCCCAGGTTCTACGCCGTTCCATGTAATTGCTGCAAGCCGAAGTGAAGCCTTAGCTAAGCTTTTCTCTCAGCACGGCGCTGATCCGAACCGAGTCCGCGATGATGGCCATACACCTTTTTCACTTGCCGTCATGAACAACGATCTGCCGCTAGTGAAAGTCATGGTTGAGTACGGTGCCGACATTCACCGTCGTTATGATCCTATCGACCTACTGCCCGACCCGGTTGAGTCTGAAACCCTGGCGCGAAGTCAACAAAGTATTTTACACATAGCGGCTGTTCAGGGAAGTGAGTGGGTGATCAGTTATCTGGTCGCCAAGGGAGCCCCACTCGATGCAATCAATGATGCCGGTGAGACGCCTTTGGCGCTTGCTGACGCATTAGAGCGATACCGTGTTGCAAAGGAGACCGAAGGTTTCTTGGGGTCTCCGCTGTCTGAAAACCTCGAGCGTGAGACGCAGACGACAGACGCATTCAGGGCAGCTTACTTGCAGGAAGGTCTGGATCCTTCGTCGGAACAAGCTCGACTTGCTTACTAGTTATTGTCCGATTCTTTTGACCACTACATGGGGAGGAGTCAATGGAAATTGACCGGAGAGGTTTTATCATCGCTGCAGGCGCCAGTGCACTGGTTGCGCCGGCATTCGGGACGGAGGTGGAAACGATTAAAGCGGTTGATACCGTACCGCACATCTACGATACGAAGCGGCCGATAGGTAACCTGTATGCTCCTAACCCTGATGGTGTAACCGCGCAACAACTCAAACAGCAGGCGCCGAATGGCGTGGTAGGGACAATAGTAATTGAGGCGAGTCCCTGGTTGGAGGACAATTTGTGGTTGCTTGATGCTGTAAACGACGAGCCATTCGTGGTGGGTGTGGTTGGCAACCTTCCGCTGGGCGACAAAATTTTTCCCGAATACGTTGAGCGATACAGCAAGCACCCCCTGTTTCTCGGAATTCGACATGGGAACCTGTGGCCGGGCCATGATTTGCCGGAGCAGATGAAGTCGCCGGCATTCGTTGCGCATTTGAGGCTTTTGGCACAGGCCGATCTGACGTTAGACCTGGCGAATCCACGACTGAATCTGCTGGAAGCGGCGGTGCGTGTTAACGACGCTGTTCCCGAATTGACGGTTATTGTTGATCATCTCGGCGGCTACCGTCCGACGATGGATGAGTGGGTCGGTTTGGAGCCCATACTTCGGGAGTATGCCGAGCGACCAAACCTATATTGCAAGCTAACGGGATTGTCTTCGGAGAATCCAGACGCTTCCCCGGCCCAGGTTGTTGCTGAAAATAGAGATCGGCTGGATCGGTTCTACGATGCATTTGGCAGAGAACGAACGATTGGGGGCGGGTACTTCACTACAGAATCGCTATTGATTCTTAACGAATACCTCGTTGCAGAATCGATCGAGGACCGCGCGAACTTTTTTTGGAAGAATTCAGTGCGAGCCTATAAATGGACTCCCCGCAATTCCGCACAGTCGAGCCTGGGATAGCCGCGTAATGACTACTGACGGTGTCCTTAAATGTGGTGACACATGCCTTGCGCAATCTTGCCATTGTTAAGCGTCCCGTAATATGCCATCGTATATCAATATCTAGAACACCTTTGGGCAATCCCCAGAAAACAGGGTTATCTCGAGAAATTGGGGACCAGGGGCGTTTAAATCGCAGTTCAATTTAAGGGAAAGGGAGCCGACTATGAAGTTGATACTTTTGAAGAGCTTTGCCGCCGCAGTGTTCGGAGCAATTTTGTTCATGCCCGTAGTGGTCAGTGCGCAAGAAGACCCGACGAAGGGAATGAGTGCCGAGGAAATCGAGAACGTCTTTCGACCACGCGCCCGGCAGCTACTCTACGTAACTCTCCCTGGGACACTGGAGTACCCTGGCTACCTGACTGGCCTTGGAATTGTAGTCCTCGACGTTAACAACGATTACAGCTTCGTCAAGCGTATTCCAGCGATCGAAGTTCCAGCCAGCATGAGCCCGGAGCAAGTCGCGGGTGTCGCTGCGAGCCCGACAACAAATATGATCTATTTAGGCTATCGAGGTCGCCTGGCTGCGTATGACCTGGCGACCGATAAGTTGGCGTGGGTGCAGACATATGACGGCAAGTGTTGCGAACGGCCAGAGGTCACAAAGGACGGCAAGACTATCGTTGTGGGCTCAGATCTGCAGGACTACTGGTATGTGGTCGATGCTAAGACCGGCAAACTGAAAGGCACAATTAAAGCGCCGAACAGCATGCTCGCGCACAACCTGAATCTCAGTCCGGACGGCAAGCTGGCGTTCATGTCGCCGAACGGTCCGGTGCTCGCGGTCGGGGACATAAAGACCATGAAGCTAGTCAAGGAGATTCGTTTCAGCGACAACGTCCGTCCGTTTGTGGTCAACAAGGATGCTTCAAAAATTTACGCGAATCTGAATAACTTGCTCGGTTTCGAAATTGCCGACGTAGAGAGCGGCAAGATCACAAAACGAATTGAGATCACAACTTTTCCATGGAAGGAAGCAAACGCCAATGAAGTGATTCCGCATGGGTGTCCCAGCCACGGCATTGCGCTGGTGGACGATGACAAGGAGGTGTGGATCGTTGATGGCATCAATGATTTCGTCCATATATTTGACAACACTCAAGACACACCGGTTCTGATCAACAGTATCAAAACTGGCAAGGGTCCAGCGTGGATTACAATCGGCCTTGACGAAAAGCATGCCTACATTTCAACTGGCGATGTCATCGACACGAAGAGCTACAAGGTCGTAGGTCAGTTGAAAGACGAATACGGTCGTGTGATGCGCAGCGAAAAACTTCTCGACATGAGCTTTCGAGATGGAAAACTTCGGCGTGTTGCAAGCCAGTTCGGCAACGGTCAGGTCCTCACCTCCGGCGAATGATGCCAGGCGTACGTGGTAAGTTCCGGGGTGGTCGACTATTGTTGTGTGGAGCCGCCATTGCGGTGGCACTGCACGCCGAGGCGGGCAGCCGCTCTGATCAGGTTGCCGAGGAAGCGGCAATGGAGGCTGTCTGCGGCGCTTGCCACACCCTGGAGCTCGTCACTACCCGTATACGCTCTAAGCAAGCATGGTTTGGTATTTTCGAGCAAATGCTGAACCTTGGTGCGCAAGGCACGGACAAGCAGTTCGCTGCAGTCGGTCGCTACATTCTAACGAGGCTTACCCAGGTGAGGGTCAACGAGGCGCCGGCTGACGAGCTGGCGCTCTTGCTGGACATCCCTGGCTCAGTCGCTGCGGCGATCGTCTCGTATCGAGAGCGGCAAAAAATAGTTGATCTGGAGGATCTGCGGAGCGTGCCAGGCATCGACGCTGATGAGCTAGCCAGCTGGGCGGACCGCATAGTCTTCTAAAAACCAAAAGCTGCCATGCAATGTTGATCGAAATGTGAACGGACGTTACATTTAATGAGATAAATTTGTTGTCATTCGTCCCTAAATATGCCATCTTATATCAGTATATAAAGGGCTCGGATCAGGAACATGAGGGCGATGTAATCCTGCTCAGGCGAATTGAAACTGACAAAAAAACTGACACATGGGGGCTATGCTTGTGAACAGTCTTTCGAAGTTGTATGAGCAATGGGGTGTACGAGGCGTTCGAGTGGCTGCGCTTTGGGGTTTCCACTACGTGTCAAGAATTGTCACGATAGCAGCAGGCTGTCTGGTTGTCGGGCCGGTGCTTGCGCAGACAGCGACCGACCCAAAAGACTCTGATGACACACTTGAGGAGATTGTTGTCACGGGCACCAGCCTCCGAGGCGAACAGCCGGTGGGCTCGGCCCTGGTCACCCTCGGACGCGTCGAAATCGAGGATTTGGGTGCGCCGAATATGGCAGAGGTGCTGCTGAAGGTGCCGGTGTTCAACAATTTCAATGGCGCCGTGCGCTCCGAGCTCGTTGGCGCAACCGGCGTCGCTTCGTGGCCCGGCATGCGCAATCTTAAGCCTGATGCCACACTCGTTTTGCTAAACGGGCAGCGCATGGTCGGTGAGAACCCGTTGGACACTTCGACGGACCCAAGCTCGATTCCGCCCGCTGCTGTCCAGCGTATCGAAATCGTTGCCGACGGCGCTTCGGCTATCTATGGTTCCGATGCCGTGGCCGGCGTGGTTAACATTGTACTGAGGAGTGACCTTGACGGTGCCGAAACCTCTGTCCGCAAGAATTGGGGCGAGCACGGCTACGAAGCGATTGATCTCAGCCAAGCCTTTGGCAAGGTGTGGGCGAGCGGCTTCGCGATGGCCGTCATTGCTTACAATGAGAACAACAGTATCCAGAACTCCGACTTGCCGTTTTACAAAAGCGACCTGACTCCGTACGGTGGATCGGACCTTCGGTCGACCAACTGCGCCCCGCCTAACCTTATCCTCGACGGCGTCACCTACACGCCTCCCGCGTACACTCCCGGGACTGCAGTCCGTTGCGATCCGAACTTGATTGCCGACACGATCCCGGAGTACCGGCGCACCAGCGTCATCCTCAATGGGAGGTACGAGTTCAACGATAAACTGGGTGTCTTCGGCCACGCCAGGTACACCAACACCAAGTTGGAGAACCGCTTAGCCCCCGGAACCGCTAGCCCGACATTGACCACGGCCAATCCGTTCTTTTTGCGGCCGACGGGCGCGACGGCAGATAGCGAGACGGTGCTGATGAACGTTTTCTCCGTCATCGGGCAGCCAACATCGACAGCATACGCAGAGACGACCGCGATCTATGTTGGTGCCGATTACGCCCTGCCAGGTGATTTTCGGCTGCAGGTAGGTTTCGACTATGGCATTGGTGAGAATGATGCGCATCAGCCCGGTTTTAACGCCGGGGCTCTGGCTGCGGCCGCAGCAGGCACTACCTTGGACACGGCGCTCGACCCGTTCGAAGGGCGCACGAACCCGACGGTCGCTGCCGGGATCGCCGATTTCGAAAATTTCTTCGATTCCAAACAGACGATGTACCACTATCAGGCAAAAGTGGACGGAACGTTGTTCGAGATGTATGGCCGAGGCGTAAAGGGAGCCTTCGGACTATCGAGCCGAAAGTATCTTTACGAGGCGCGTAATACGGTGGGGCAGATCGGCGAGATCCAGGGCCTCGGTACAGCTGACGCAGAGCGGACCGTAAATTCGGTGTTCGCCGAGGTGCTGGTGCCGCTCACCGATTCATTGAGTGTCTCTGCGGCCCTGCGCCAGGATGACTACGACGACTTCGGCGACACGACCAATCCGAAGTTCGGCGTGACTTGGTCTCCCATAGACAGTGTTGTGATAAGAGGCAGCTTCGGCACGTCATTCCACGCTCCAGATATGGGTGACAGCTACGCCGTCGACACGCGGGCGCTTTACTTTCCTAATTTTCCGCTCGTGCCGCCTGGCTCGCCGCCCATGGACTCTCTCGCGCTGGCCGGAGGCAACACTGGCCTGACGCCGGAGGAGGCGGAGACCTATTCGCTCGGAGTGGATATCAAGCCAGGTAACGGCTTCAGCGCCAGCTTCACGTATTGGAGCATCGACTACCAGGACGTGATCGCAACTGCGCCAATCAGCACCGAGGTCTTTACGAATCCGACGTACGCGTCTTTCTACGTGCTCAATCCGACGCGGGCCCAGATAGACGAGGTCGCTGCGAATTTCCGCCTGGTTGGAACGACCGCACCGATCCCGGATGTTGGGCTTATTCTCGATCTGCGGCGCGCCAATTTAGGCGTCGTCGAAACTGATGGTATCGACTACCGAGTCGGTTATCAGTGGGATATGGACAGCGGCAGCTTCAGCGTCAACCTCTCCGGCACGGAAACTTTTAATTTTGATCTGGCGGCCACGTCAACTGCCCCCTTGGTACCGAAGAAGAACTTCCCCGGGAGCCGCTATCGTGCCGAGCTGTCGTGGTTGAAGGGCCCAATCTCTGCCGGGGCGGCTTGGAACCATTCTGGCGATTACGAGCAGGCGTACAGTGGCGGGGTGCAAACCGTCAAAGCGTTCGACACGCTGGACTTGAGGGCTTCGTACGATTTCGGCGCGCGCGGCTTTTTGAGCGGTGTGGTGCTGTCGTTGAACGTGGATAACGTGCTGGAGGAGGAACCGCCCTTGCTGCTGTCGACGAACGGCTTCTCACAATCCGCCTCGGTATTGGGCCGATCAACTTGGCTCGGTATAGACATCGGATGGTAGTACAACTCGAAAGGCGATTGTCCCCACAGGCAGTCCGCGCGAAGACAGTGTTGTCCTGTTGACGCGCCTCGCACATGAACCGCTGCGCGGCAGAGGCAGTATGCCGCGCGGCAATGTTGAATTGCGACACTAAGTTTGCAGCGATGACGCTATGCGCACAACAGTGCGCGAAGGCGCCGCGCTCGAGAAATGCGCCCATTCGGTTCACATCCGGTTAGATGGTCTGGAGCCGGGCCGCGAGAATTGGTATCGCTTCACACTGGACACTTGCGAGACAGTAGTAGGTCGCACATTTACGGCCAGCCGAGATTCACGAGCCGTACGATTGGCCGTCGCCGGCCTGGTTACGGCGCAGGCACGTGCGGGGGGAGCACAAAACATACCGATCATAGATACCCATATTCATCTTTTCGATCCAAACCGACCGCAGGAAGTGCCTTACGCAGCATCTCCCAACTATCTGTACTCCGCCTGGACAGTTGATTTTGTATACGGCGAGGGCCGAGACGAAAGCAAACTCTGGTTCCTCTGGCTTAACCACCTACCGTGCAGTGCATCAACCGTTCACATTTGCTGCACGTCACTACGTCGAGTACGGAGGTATCGAAGTAAACCCTCCTGACGATATCTACGATCCGAGGGAAAGGAAATCGAACTGGGGAAAAACATCAATCGTTGGAATACTAATAGCCACGGCTAGCCCTTGGCCAAATACAGGTTACTGACTTCATGGATCCGCGACTATCATCAAAGCGAATTGGCACTGGACGAAGGGGTCGACCGAGTAAATATAGCCCTTGAGAAAACAGGACAGCGAGACGCCGGTGAATGGCATCGATATTGCGCCGACAATTGTTCGATTCGCAGCCGGGCAACCGTCTTTGCAGGGCTTTCCCAATATATGGGACGCTGCAGTGTATAGTGGGAGTTCGTTCTCAGTTTTGCTAGTATTCCATGCGACAGTTATCTACACGTCGTTGTTGGGCGTTTCTAGCTTTCAGGAACATGGGAATGAAAAATGAAAGAGACTAGGTTGCTTGATCGTCGGTCGTTCGTAACGACTCTTGCCGCAGGGGCGACTATCATGGCGATGCCACCCTCGGCTGCCTCGCGAGCCGTGCAAAGAGAGCTGCATGGTTTGTTCCCGATTGCATACACCCCGGAAGGGCCGGACGGCAAGGTGGAATTCGACGACCTCGCGTCTCAGGTCACATTTCTTGCCCACGCCAGGGTGCAGGGTGTTGCCTGGCCGCAAATCGCAAGTGGCTGGACAGAACTTTCGGAAAAAGATCGCATCCAGGGCGCTGAGGTAATGGTGCAGGCGGGAAAGGGCGATATTTCCGTGGTCATCGGGGTTCAGAGTCGAACTGGCAACTTTGCCGAGATCGAACGCTATGCGGTTCATGCGGAAAAAATTGGCGCAAACGGTGTTATTTGTATACCGCCAGACGACGTCGACCATGCGGGGCTTCTAACGTTGTACCAGCGCCTTGGAAAGGTCACCAGTCTGCCAATCATGATTCAGGCGGTTGGTGATTTCCCGGTAGACCTTGTGGTTCAGATGTACGAGACGATTCCGACCGTTCAGTATCTCAAGGATGAATCGGGAGTTCCCATTGATCGAGTTGGAGAAATCACCCGCCGCACGAATGGCGGGCTCAAGTGTTTCTCCGGCATGGGTGTTTTCAACATGATGAGTGAGATGGAGGCGGGCTTTTCAGGTCATTGCCCGGCAACCAGTCTTGCCGACCTCTACACAGCGGCATATGACCACTATCACGCCGGTGACAAGAGAGCCGCGTTCGAAACTTTCGGGTACATCCGCGCAGCCGACACCATGTTCTCACAGCTCAATGTTAACGTCCTTATTGCTCGCGGCGTTTTCAAACCTACAACTATCGCCAGGTTTGGCCCCGACATGGACAAGGCCTTGGCGATCCTCAACGGACCGATGTGGGCAAACACGCCGGATGAAATAAAACGAGTGTTGGACACGTATCTCCGACCCCATCTTCGTGTCTGAGACTCCACATGGACTTCGCTCGATTTGACGACATCCCGAGCTAGACACCCGTACGAGACTTATCGGACACGAGTTTGCCAGCACCTCAATTTCCTCCGGCTGCTGATGGGCTTAGATGGCGGTGCATGTGAACGAGCACAACCGACACCGGGACATGCGTCTGGCGAATCTCCGAAGCCGCGAGTTCCCCATTGCCGGAAGCGCACGCGACGGTCAAGGTATTGCAAGTCGCCCGAAATTGGCCCCATACCGATGTGGCGATTATGTCTCACAGGCCCGTGTCGACAGAAGCTGAAAGCGCACTTTTTTGTTGTCAGCTGTCTCTAAATATGCCATCGTGTATCAGTATATAGTAGATTTGATCCAGGAAAGCGACAGCGACGCAATCCTGCCTGGACATACAGACGCAGATAAAAAATTGACATATGGGGGCAATGCTAGTGAACAGAATTTCGAACTTGTATCGGCAATGGGATGTAAGAGGCGTTCGAGTTACTGCGCTTTCGGGTTACCGCAACATATCGAGAATTGCCGCTGCAGCAGCTGGCTGCCTCGTTGTCGGGACGGTGCTTGCTCAGACAGCGACCGATCCAAAAGATGCTGATGACGCGCTTGAGGAAATTGTTGTCACCGGCACCAGCCTCCGTGGCGAACAGCCCGTGGGCTCGAGCCTTGTCAGTGTTGGACGTACTGAGATTGAAAACACCGGTGCGCCGAATATGGCCGATCTTCTACAGGAGATCCCGCTGATAAACAACTTCAATGGTGTCCCCCGGCCTGGGCTTGGAGCTGCAGTTGGCGTTGCAACAACCCCTGGTCTGCGTAATCTTGATTCCAACGCGACTCTTGTCTTGCTCGATGGGTTTCGGATGATTGGTGAAAACCCTCTGGACACAACGACGGACCCAAGCTCAATCCCACCGGCGGCCGTTGAGCGTGTAGAGATTGTGGCCGATGGTGCCTCAGGTATTTACGGATCGGATGCTGTCGCAGGCGTCATCAACGTGATCCTGCGAAAGGACCTGGACGGTGCCGAGACGTCAATCCGTTATAACTGGGCAGACCATGACTACGATGCCATCGATCTTAGCCAGGCTTTTGGCAAAACATGGTCAACCGGTTCGGCAATGTTTGTCATTGGCTACAACAAGAACAGCAACATCTTCAATGCGGATCTGCCGTATTACACGAACAACCTGGTTCCTTTCGGAGGGACCGACCTGCGTCCTATCAATTGCGCCGAGCCGAACGTGATTCTGGATGGCGTAACGTACACGCCCCCGGGGTACCAGGCATCAGCCGCTGCTGCCCGTTGCGAGCCCAGTGCACAATCCGACTCCGTCCCGGAATTCAAACGCACGAGCATTATTGCCAATGCCCGGCAGGAGATTTCGGATAATCTGCACCTGTTTGGACTCATCAGATACACCGATACCGAAGTAACCAACCTCACTACAGGCGGTGGGACGAACGCTACCTTAACGACAACGAATCCGTTCTTCTTCAGACCTGCCGGTGCGACGGGAGACAGCGAAACCGTACTAATGGATACCTCGCCATTCTTTGGACAGAATGCGAATCGGGCCGAATCAAAATCAAGTACTTTGGTCTTGGGAGCGGACTATTACCTGCCGCGTGATTTTCGCTTACAAGCGACGTTCAATTATGGGCACGGCGAAAACAACGCGCACCAGCCCAGCTTTAACGCCGCAGCGTTGGGTGCAGCGGCGGCCGGCACAACGCCGGATACCGCGCTGGACCCGTTTGGCGGAAATACGAGCCCTGCTGTAGTGGCGCAGATCACCGATTTTGAGAACTACTTCGGCTCGGAACAAGACCTTTACGACTACCAGCTCAAGTTGGATGGTTCCCTTTTCGAACTTTCGGGCGGGGAGGTCAAGGTTGCTGTCGGTGTGGATTACCGCAAGTATGTTTACGACGCAGAAAATACGGTAGGCCAGATCGGCCAGAACCAGAATCGTGGAGCGGTATCGGCAGATCGAACGGTAACGGCGGTTTTCGCAGAAGTGTTGTTACCCCTCGTTAGTGAGTCAAATGCAATGCCATTCGTTTATTCGCTGAGCCTCTCCGGCGCGATTCGCTACGATGACTACAATGACTTTGGGGATACCACCAATCCGAAAATTGGTGCAATCTGGTCACCTGTTAAAGGTCTTGATTTCCGCGGCAGCTACGGCACGTCATTTCATGCCCCTGATATGGGCGACAGCTACGCTGTAGATACCCGAGCGCTTTATTTCGCAAACTTCCCGCTGGTACCGCCGGGCTCGCCACCGCTTGACACGATTGCTCTGGCAGGCGGCAACCCCGGATTGCAGCCTGAGGATGCCGACACATACTCGTTTGGTGTGGATTTCGCGCCGAGTTGGCTGAGCGGCTTCCAGGGCAGTATTACGTATTGGAATATTTCATATAAGAACCTTGTTGGCACTGCGCCAATTAGCCCGGAGATTTTCACCAATCCAGCGTACGAAGACTTTTATGTTGAAAACCCGACGCGTGCCCAGATTGACGAGATTGCTGCGAACTTCCGCTTGGTGGGTACGACAGCCCCAATTCCGGATGTGGCGCTGATTATCGATCTACGCCGCCAGAACCTTGGGGCTATCGATACTGATGGTTTCGATTTTGGTTTCAGTTATGGATGGGATACAAATATAGGTGACTTCACAGCCAGCATCTCGGGTACGCATGTACTGGGTTACGATCTGATAGCGACGCCTGGTTCACCTGCCGTAGAAGTCACTAACTTCATTGACGATCGCTGGCGTGCTGAATTGGGATGGCGTGACGGCCCGGTTTCCGCAGGAATAGCCTGGAACCATAGCGGCGAGTATGACCAAACGTACAATCTTCCGCAGGGTGGTACCGCTGTGCAAAGTGTCGATTCATTCGATCCTGTTAATCTCCGGGCATCCTACGAGTTCAGTGAGCTGGGTATCCTGAGTGGCTTACTGTTGTCATTGAACATAAACAACGTACTCGATGAGGAGCCGCCAATGCGACTCGCAGCAGGCGGATTTTCGACCTTTGCGTCGCCCATGGGCAGGTCAATCTGGGCAGGTGTCGATATAGCATGGTAAAGCAACTCGAAAGGAGGGCTGCCACTATGACTATCTATAAGGGACGGTTTGCGGGTCGGACTGCGGTCGTAACAGGAGGTGCGTCGGGGCTGGGCCGAGAGGTGGCTCGACGCATCGTTTCCGAGGGCGGCGATGTTGTGCTTTGGGACATTTTAGGCGCGGATAAATTGAAGTCAGCCGCGGAAGATGTAGGCGCCAAGCTTGCCCTGCAGGTCGATGTGGCGGATCACGCGGCAGTCGCGGAAGCGGCGCGCCATTCGAACGAGGTACTGGGGCGCCTGGACATCCTGCTAGCATCGGCCGGAATAACCGGGGCTACTGCACCGGTTCACGAATATCCGGTCGACAGTTGGTTACGTACTTTGGACGTCAATCTTAACGGCATTTTCTATTGTTGCCGCTACGTGATTCCCTTCATGCTGGCGAACAGCTATGGTCGAATCGTCAATGTTTCTTCTGTTGCAGGGAAAGAAGGTAACCCTAATGCCTCGGCCTATTCGGCGTCAAAGGCGGGCGTGCTCGGGCTCACCAAATCACTCGGCAAGGAACTGGCGACGCGAGGTATCTTAGTCAACGCAATTACACCGGCCACATTCGAGAGCGACATTCTCAAGCAGCTACCTCAAAGTCAGATCGACTACATGCAATCCAAGATTCCTATGGGCCGGCTTGGCGAGATCCATGAGAGCGCGGCTATGATTTGTTTTATGGCCAGTGAAGAGTGCAGTTTCACGACAGCGTCGACCATGGATACTTCTGGCGGGCGCACGACATACTGAGGAAGTGCGCGTTTGATTGGCAGATAACGAGAGCGAACTTTCATGACACGTATTGATCGACGAACATTCGTTATTGCGGGTTTTGCAGGCTTGGTAGCGGCACGGGCAGGCGCGGGTGAGTCGCGAAGCATACCGATCATAGATACCCACATTCATCTTTTCGACCCGAACCGTCCGCAAGGAGTACCCTATGCGGGACCTCCTAACTCACCTGTTGGGAAGACAGGTGCTTTCCCTGAAATTTACCAGAAGCTGGCAGAACCGGCTGGCATTGTGGGTGCGATCGAAATCGAAGCCAGCCCTTGGGTTGAGGACAATCTGTGGGTGCTACAAGTAGCCGAAGGCAGCAAGTTTATTGTCGGAAAGATTGGTAATCTGAATCCGGATTCGAAAGACTTTAATGAGTTATTCGATCGATTTAGCAAGAACCCATTATTTCGTGGAATCCGATACGGTAATATTTGGGGTTATGATTTGCCGACGAAATCACGCGAACCCACGTTCCTGACAAGTCTCAAGCGAGTGGCTGACGCAGGCCTCGTGCTCGATACAGCCAACCAAAATATCGAAATGCTTGAAGCGGCAGTTCGGGTCAGCGACGCAGTCCCTGATTTGCGTATTGTGCTTGATCATCTACCCGCGTTCGTAGCAGAAAGCGAAGATGTGACGAGATACGTCGCGGTTCTCAATGAGTTGCGGGATCGACCGCAGATTTATTGCAAAATTTCTGCAGTCATCCGAGAGATTGATGGGACGATTCGGCGCGACCTGGCACCTCACAAGGCCCGTCTCGAACAAATATACGACGCATTTGGTGAAGATCGGGTGCTATTCGGCAGCGATTGGCCAAACAGTGACGGTGTCGCGCCATTTAATGAAGTGGTGCAAATTGTAAAGAACTTCTTCGCGAGCAAACCGCGCAGAGCCCAGGAGAAATACTTTTGGCAGAATTCAGTACATGCGTACAAGTGGGTTCGACGTACGCAGGAACAGCCTACTTTGGCGTCTTAAAGCATTTTTGCCGGAGCGAGAATGCGGCTATCGAGTTTTGCAACATCCGTTGATCCCGTCAGTGCCATGGCGATACGAATCTCGGACTCCATTAAGCTCAGCAACTTAAATACACCATCGCCGCCAGCCGCACCTAGTGCGTATGCCCACGCGCGGCCAAGCAATACGCCCTGGGCGCCGAGCGCCAACATGCGCACCACGTCGAGCCCGGATCGAACGCCGCCATCAACCAGCACAGTAAGCGCATCACCTACCACATCGGATATTTCAGGAAGCATGCTCGCAGTGGATCGCACACCATCCAGTTGACGACCGCCGTGATTCGAGACCACGATGCCATCGGCGTTCATTCGAACAGCCTCTTTAGCATCATCCGGATCTAGAATTCCCTTTATAATCAGGGGGCCATCCCAGTGGTCGCGAATCCACGCCAGGTCGGCCCAGGTAACAGTCGGATCGAAGTTGTTGGCCAACCATCCGATATAATCTTTCATGCCGGTGCTCTGTCCCAATACTGGCGCAAGGTTGCCCAAATTGTGAGGTCTGCCCAGCAGCCCTACATCCCATGCCCAACGAGGATGTGTGATGGATTGCCCAACACGGCGAATTTCGGCGTTTGGGCCGGACATTCCCGAGTGCACGTCGCGATAGCGCGCTCCCGGCATTGGCATGTCGACGGTGAAAACCAGCGCTGTACATCCTACCGACTTGGCTCGGGCGAGCAGGTCAATCATAAAACCGCGGTCGCGAATTACATAAAGCTGGAACCAAAGCGCGTTGACGTCCGCCGCCGCAACCTCTTCGAGCCCGCAGACCGAAACAGTGGAGAGGCAGAAAGGTATACCTTTTCTGGACGCCGCCTCGGCGGCCTGAACTTCTCCACGCCTGGCGTACATCCCACTTAGTCCGACCGGCCCCAGAGCTATCGGAAGACTGTAGCTTTGACCAAAAAGCTCAGTTGACAGCGTGATTTCAGATACATCTGTCAGCACTCGTTGCCGAAGCGCCAACCGACCTAGATCAATAGAATTTTGTGCTTGCGTTATCTCCGCATAAGCCCCTCCATCGATATACTCAAACAAGAAGGGTGGAAGCCGGCGCTTGGCAGCGGCCCGAAAATCAGTAGTCGATGCGATCAACATAGATTCTTAGACGGCCACGACAAACTCATTGGAACACCTGGCATTGAAAGAGACTGATCCGCTGAGAGTCGCTCGTGGTTAATCAGGTCAATCTTCCGTCGAAGGGTGTGGCAGCCAGCCAAGTTCAAGACTGATGCTTTCGGCGCATTTTTTTACTACCGGCACAAGTTCTTGCATGCGTTGATCATCCATGTACTGAGCGACGCTCGATACACTGATTGCCGCAACGATACGGCCTGTCTCATCCCTTACCGGAGCTCCAACGCAACGAACGCGGTCCTCATTTTCTTCCAGGTCGAAAGAAAAACCATTCTTGGCATAATGCTGCATTCTCTCTTTCCACGGCTTATATTTGCGAGGACTATTTGGCACTTGTTCCGCCTTGAAGTATTCGCGCCATTGTTTGACGCTAGAGTCCAGCAGCAATGCCTTTCCCAGTCCGGTTGAGCAGAGCGGATGGCGTTCGCCTACTCGAGAACCTATTTCGATCCTACGGCGACCCGGGAGTTTATCTAAGTAAAGCGCCGTACTTCCTTCAAGTACCCCCAAGTGAACCGCGTCACCGGTCAATTCCGACAATTGTTCTATGTGTGGCCGGGCAACACGCGGCAGATCAAGCTGGGTGCGTGCGGCGTAGCCAAGCTCAAGTAATTTTGGGCCCGGCACATACCCTTCCCCTGAGATCAACCGAAGGTAGCCTCTGTCGACCAGCGATGAGGCGAGTCGATGCACGGTGCTACGATTTAACTTAAGATCGCGAGCCAGTTGCGACAAAGAAGCTGGATGCGAAACGACGCGCTCCAGTAAGTCCAGACCGCGCAAAAGCGTCTGCGTGCCGGCTGACGGTGCTGCAGGTTTATCCCGAGCTTCGCTAACTCGTGCTGAAGGTGTGCTCATAATTTAATATTAGATCTCACATACTGGACGTGGCGGTGGATAGCACATAAACTCGTGCCGAGAATAACATGTGGAGCGCTCCGGTTAAAGGAGCGAAATAAGGAAAGTCGCCGTTTGTTTCGTATAAAAATCCAAGAAATCAAATCGTTACAGGGCATCAAGCCGCCATACAATCGTTTGGCTGATATGGCGCCCCGTTGAGTAATTTAGAGTTACGTCGTTTATTGCCGTTCGCACAGGCGAAGCTTTTACGCGACGCGGAGCAACTTGTACCGTCGCATCTTGGATCGTCCGAAGTAGCTCGGCAAAGCATTAGACATTTTAACTGATAACGACAGCCGGGCAAGCGATAGCTGGGTTGTCAACAAGTTGCTGGAGGACAAAAATAGTGAAGCTTGTACGGTATGGCGCGACAGGATTCGAGAGGCCCGGTATCGTCGACGACGATGGAAATCTTCGCTGCATTTTTTCGCACGTTGGTGATATCGGGCCCGAGCAACTTAGTCCGGACGGATTGGCGAGTATTGCTGCAATCGATGTGACGCAATTACCGGTCATTACTGACGAAAAACGAATCGGCATCCCGTTCACCGGAACACGCAAGTTCCTTGGCGTTGGTCTTAACTTTGCCGATCACGCCGCGGAATCCGGTTTGCCTATCCCGACGGAGCCAGTCATATTTACAAAAGCGATTTCATGTCTGCAAGGACCAAATGACAAAGTGATGTTGCCGCCAGGTTCTACAAAGACTGACTGGGAGGTCGAACTCGGGGTGGTAATTGGTACTGCAGCATCCCATATTGCAGAAAGTGATGCGCTGAATTATGTCGCAGGCTATTGCGTAGTCAATGATGTCAGCGAGCGGGAGTATCAATTGGATCGTGAAGGTACCTGGGACAAAGGAAAGGGATACGATACGTTCGGCCCGGTCGGTCCGTGGCTGGTAACGACGGACGAAGTACCGGACCCACACAAGCTAGCAATGTGGCTTGACTTAAACGGCAAGCGAATGCAGGACGGCAATACTCGCACTATGATTTTCGGCGTCCCTAAACTAGTGAGTTACATCAGCAACTTCATTACATTGGAGCCAGGGGACATCATAACCACCGGGACTCCTCCCGGCGTGGGCCTTGGCCAAAAGCCGCCATTCTACTTAAAGGAAGGCGACGAGATTCACCTTGGGATTGAAAAGTTGGGCGATCAGCGGCAACAGGTTGTCAGAAGTTCAAAAACAATAACAGCCTGACTATCTGAAGTTTGTTGTTTGTCGAGTGAACTCGTATTGGCGGCGTCTGGAGACTGAATTCTGGATAAGCAGGCGCCTCTGCCTAGATAGGTAGTGGCGTTCAATACAGTGACCAAAACCGCAGCCGCATCATCGTCAATTTAGCCTTGACACTCGCAAGGCTGTGTGGTGTTCTATATATTGATGTCAGATTTCAGATATAGGGCTAATTGAGTTATCCAGATTTAGGTTGATTGCCGCCGCCCCGTAAATCACTGCAAGCCAAGGGCCAACTATTGATCTGATTGGCTTGACGTTCGACGGCAACGCGATAATTGATAAACGGCACCAGAACAGGGGTAGGAAATACTCGGTCGCTGACCATTTTATCGTGGCACAAATTAGCGCCTCGGCCAGGTGGTGCATGAATGATATTGCCGCCAGGGACATAGAAATGTAGCACCAGGTAAGAAGTTGCTAGACGTGATCATGTTTCAGCTTCGTATCGTCGGCTTGTTGAAATCGTAGAATCAAAAAAGGATAAACAATGGTTCGATCGACCGGCATCGCAGAGCCTGTTCGTCGCGGACGAATTCGATGGCTGATGGTGACATTGGTTTTCGGCGTTGCGGCTGTAGCGTACCTCGACCGCAGCAATATTTCGATTGCGGCCCCTGTCCTGAAGCTGGATTTTGCACTGACCGATATTCAACTGGGCATGGTATTTAGTGCGTTCGTGCTTGGATACGCAATAACACAGCCTATCGCGGGGCGAATGGCCGACCGATTCGGTGCGTATATTCTTATCGCTGTTGGCATCTTTTGGTGGAGTGTTCTCACCGCCATAACTGCAATGCTACCGTCCAACTTCGTGGGTGCATTTGCTGCGCTGCTCGGCGTCAGATTCATACTTGGTGTCGGTGAATCCGTAATTTTTCCCGCCAGTAATCGACTGGTCGAAAGCTGGATACCTTCCAATGAGAGAGGCTTGGCCAATGGATTGATCTTTGCCGGCGTCGGATTTGGCGCAGGAGTTGCTCCACCATTGATCAGTTCAATCATGATCGAACATGATTGGCGATATGCATTCTGGGTAACCGCAATTATCGGAATCGTTGCTTTGATTATCTGGTTGCTATTTGCACGGGAAACCCCTCAGAAACATGCACACGTAGGGCAAGCCGAACTGGATTATATTGAAGCCGATAAGATAAAAAGATCGGTAAAAAGTAGAACCAACTCGCTTGCTCCATGGCGCAAGATAATCCTTAATCGCCACATCGCTTTACTCACGTTCAGCTATTTCTGTTACGGCTACGTAGCCTACATATTTTTTACCTGGTTTTTTACGTATTTGCTGACCGTTAGAGGTTTGAATCTGAGGGCAAGTGGAATATATGGAATGCTCCCATTTATTGCGATGGCAATTGCATCGCCTTTGGGTGGGTGGATTTCGGATCAGCTGTCTGTGCGTTACACCAAGCGCATCGGACGATGCTATGTCGCAGCTGCAGGAATGATGCTAACTGCAGTATTTGTGGTGTTTGCGACGACCGTGTCAGATCCTCGACTAGCCGCCGTTGTGCTCGCTGCTGGATCCGGATCCTTGTATCTCGCCCAAAGTGCATTCTGGACGTTAAGTGCAGACATTGGACGGTCGTCCGCTGGATCCGTTGCCGGAGTAATGAACTTGGGCAGCCAGATAGGCGGTGTTGCTGTAGGCATTCTTACACCAATTCTGGCGGCAACAGCCGTGGGTTGGTCTGGGGCATTCATCTTTACGGCGTTAATATGTTTTGCGGGAGCGGTGGCCTGGTTGTTTATCGACCCACATGCATCCTTGGATAGCAGCCAGGTTGTTGGAAGCTAATCATCGACAAGGGAGCACATTTCGCAATTGGTTTGCGCCGCACTCGTCAGAATTTACGGCAAGCCGGCCCGCAAAACATGGCCGAATGGCAGCTGAATCCGCAATCGGACGCAAGTGGTCCAGTGTGACCGAGAATTGCGACTGAGGACTGCAAATGGAAAAGGCTAATGTCGATGTTGCAACAATACTATCGGCAGCTACTGGCGTACTGAAATCGTCGGGGCTTGATGATGCGATGGCACTCACGGTCGCAGAGACGTTGGTCCAAGCCGACATGACGGGTCACCATACGCATGGATTGCAACTCCTTCCGTATTACCTGAATGAGTTAGAGACTGGCGGAATGGCCAAGTCGGGAAATGTGCAAGTTGTGCGCGACGATGGTGCCAGCTTTTTTTGGTGTGCCAAACGCCTACCAGGGGCGTGGGTGTTGCGGCAGGCAATTGAGACAATGATAGAGCGTTCCGCGAAGAGGCCTGTTGTCACGGCTAGTATTTCTGAATGCTTTCACATCGGCTCACTGCAGACCTATTTAAGTACCGCTACAGATCGAGGACTGGTTTGCATCGTGTCAGCTACAGACCCTTCTGTAGCATCCGTTGCTCCGTTTGGCGGTACCGAGCCAATTCTTACATCAAACCCCGTCGCATTTGGTATACCGACAAGCTATGAACCGATTCTGGTGGACCTGTGTACGTCGGTGACAAGCAACTCGGCCATGATGGGACATCTTAATGAAGGCACGCGGCCTAAGAGTGAGTGCCTCCTCGACAATGAGGGCAACGCTACCAATGATCCACAGGTTCTCAAAACGGATCCTCCCGGCACCATTATGCCCCTCGGTGGCGAGGATTTTGGTTACAAGGGCTTTGGGCTCGGCTTGGTGGTTGAAGCACTAACCCTTGCCCTTAGCGGTTACGGTAGGAATGCAGGTCACAGGGCTTACGGTGAGGGTGTCTTCCTGCAAATTATTAACCCTGACTACTTTGCCGGGCGACTCGTATTCGAGCGTGAAATGAGCAATCTTGTAGAGCGTTGCAAGAATAGTCGAGTTCCCGCAGGCGGAGCACCGGTTAGAATGCCCGGGCAGCGCGCACAAGAGCTACATCGTGAAGCTCGAAATTCCGGCGTGCGAGTCACGGCGTCCATTCTTTCGTTGCTCGAACCGTGGATTAGTAGCTCGCCATGCGCGAGCCACTAAACCGATTAGCCTGAGGAAACACAGTGCCACTCATCGATTTCGTCGAAATTCACGAAATAGCTTGGGACGCGCCGGGTTTGAGTATGGACTCAAGTGGTTTCAATATCGTTTGTAAACCGGGTGCAAGTATTGCGCTCAGAAAATTCGTTATTGCGATCGGTAGCGAGGACGGCTCACGTGGCGAGTACGCTGCGCTGTGGGGTGGTAGCCCCAACTCCCTTGCACAAGTCTTGACTCTGGCCCCTCACTTACTGGGACGAGACGCGCTTGAACGCGAGCTGATTGGCGATGACTTTAAACGGTTTATGCGTCACTTTGACAGAATGGGAATTGGTCCGATCGACATTGCGCTTTGGGACCTCGCGGGGAAGCGAAGCAATCAGTCAGTGTCAGAGATGTTGGGAGGCTATCGCAAGCGCCTTCCTGCGTATGCAAGCACATACCACGGCGATCGCAACGGTGCGCTATCAACACCCGAAGACTACGTGAATTTTGCAGAGCACTGCCATTCCCTTGGATTTACCGCGTTCAAAATGCACGGTTGGACCGAGGGAAACGTAGCCGAGGAAGTTGAAACAGTTCGTCAGCTTGGCAAGCAGCTTGGAGGCCGCATGCACTTGATGCTTGATCCGGCATCCGAATTGCGGACCTTCGCCGATGCGCTTGCAGTCGGACGTGCGTGTGACGAGGCAGGTTTCTACTGGCTTGAGGATCCAATGCGAGACGGTGGTTCGTCGGCGCACTTACACAGAAAACTCCGGCAGATGATACGAACCCCACTTCTGCAGGGGGAACACGTGCGCGGCCTGGAGTTGAAGGCGGATCTTGTGAAGGCAGATGGGACAGATTTCTTGCGTAGCGATCCCGAGTACGACATGGGGATTACGGGTGCTATGAAGATTGCCCATTTGGGCGAGGCATTCGGTCTGGATGTTGAAATTCACGCGTCGGGCCCGGCACACCGCCACTGCATGTCTGCGATGCGAAACTCGAATTACTACGAGTTGGCGCTCGTTGGGCCGAATTGCAGGAATGCGCTACCGCCTATATATGCGTGTGGATATTCTGACGAGATGGACGCGGTGGGGCCGGATGGATGCGTTGACGTACCAACTGGCCCTGGGTTGGGTGTGATCTATGACTGGGACTGGATCCATTCCCATCAATCAGCTGTACACACGTTTCGTTAGCAGGGGGTTGACGATTAGCTATCAGAAAAATTGTTTGCCACTAACTCAAATGGTTGTGAGAAGACGCAATTTCGGAGAACACTACCTTGAACGATGAATTCACTTTTTCTGGCGATCCTTCGATGCTAATGGCTACAGCAGCATCTGTTGGAGGACAGGATGAAATTCCCGTGATCGACACTCATGTACATATATGGGATCGAACAAGGCCGCAAGGCGCGCCGTTTCCGCCACAAATGCTTTACGGAGCAGCAACACCGGACGTAAAACTAGGTCCCTGGTACAGGCAATATATGACTCCCGCTGGAATCGTAGGAGCTATTGCTGTTGAAGCAAGCCCGTGGATTGAAGATAACCTGTGGCTGCTACAGGCGTGTGAGCAAGATACGTTTCTGGTCGGTGCAATTGGTAATCTGCGGCCAGAAACCAAGGAATTTCCAGAATACCTGGACCGCTACCAGAAATTTCCACTCTTCCTGGGAATACGTCACGGTAATCTATGGGGGTTTGACATTGTTCAACAATCTACAGACGCAGCGTTTCTTGCAGGCCTCAAACTTTTAGCCGACGCGGGCCTGGTATTGGAAACGGCAAATCCGCAACTGGACAACATGGATGCGGTTGTCCGCATCAGCGATGCTGTGCCGGAACTCACTATCGTAATTACTCATCTGGCTGGCTTTAATCCTCCCATTGCAGCGCTTGATCGGTACGACCGTGTGTTGCGGGAAATTAGGCAACGACCAAGAATTTACGGAAAAATTTCATACCTTTCACTGTACGAACAGGACGCCGCGCCAAGTCTCGATTTGGCCGACCACAAAGACAAGTTGGATCGGTTGACGGAAGCGTTTGGCGAGGACAGAGTGGTTGCTGGAGCATTCGAAAATCGGGCTGAAACCGACCTTCGTGTGTTCAGGGAATACTACTCAACCAAACCGCGCATTGTGGCCGAGAAGTTCTTTTGGAGAAATTCCATCAATGCATACAAATGGAAGAGACGAGAGCAGGGTCAACCCGAAGCAGGTTGAATTCTCGGACCCAGGTTTTTGGAGGTTATATCGGTATGTTTCTAAGACCTTTTAAGCCAATTGTGGTTATCGCCGCCGCTGGCATAGGTGTGTTTTTATCGATGGCCGCTGTTGCTCAAGAAATCAGTCCAATAACTGCAGCAGACATCGCGGCAGGGCGCGATACGATCAATGGCTATTGTGCCGGATGCCACGGTGAGGATGGTTCCGACGGTAGCCGCGCCCCGAGTCTTGTCGACAGCAGTCGTCTCCGCAACGCGAACGACAAGGAAATCGGCGAGATTATTCTTAACGGCACAGACGGCGGTATGCCACCGTTTCCTTTGAATAGCACGCAGCTTGCACAGGCAGTTGCGTATATTCGCGCGAGCAATCCTTCAGATTTAGAGGAGTTTCCGGCCGAGCAAATTGCAGCGGGAAAATCGTACTATTTCGGTGACGGCGGCTGCTCGGATTGTCATATGATTCGTGGCCGGGGCAAAGTGAGTGGTCCTGATCTTTCCGATGTTGCATCACGCTTGACGCTTGCGGAGATGGGTTCGACTATTGAGGATCCCACGGCGCAAATGGGCATGAAGACGACTACCTGGTGTCCGGGTTGGGCCTTTTGCGCAGACATCGAGTGGCAAGTCGTAAACGTTGAGTTAACGAATGGGCAAAACGTCCGCGGCTTTGCTCGTAACCAGGGTGAACACGATCTGCAGCTGCAGACTCTCGACGGAAAATTCCAGCTACTTACTGAGCATCAATACGTTTCGATTAAACCCGAAGCGAGTTCTTACATGCCGCCCTTCAAAGGAACGCCTAATGAACTGGGTAGCCTGTTAGCATTTTTGAGTACGCTCAAAGGTGTACCGCTTGGCCCGCTACCCGATGCCCATCAGTCACCAGCTATCAAAAGTAACTCTGATAGTTGGGACGACTGGCCAACCTATGACGGGCGACCTGATGGCAATCGATATAGTGGGCTTTCACAAATAAACGCACAGAATGTCGATCAATTGCAGGCAGAGTGGATATTCGCACCCGGAGGCTCAGGCTTACAAAATACGCCTATTGTTGTCGACGGAGTGATGTACGTTACAGGTGCTGCCCGCGTCTGCGCGCTAGATGCACGCAACGGCCGTCGAATTTGGTGCGCTCCCCGGATGTCCGGTCAAACGGTACCCGCCGGCAATCAGCAAGCGGGTCCCAGATCTCCCGAGCAAATTGCAAAAGGTGAACCTGCACCCTTTGGTGGCCTTTCCAAAGCAAGCGGGCCGAATCGAGGCGTCGCCGTTTCCGGTGACCGTGTTTTTTTTGTAAGTGATGATGCCTATCTTGTAAGTCTGAACCGAGTCACTGGAGCGGTGATGTGGATCCAGGCGTTGCCAGACCCTGACTATAAAGGTGACTATTTCAATACTGCGGCTCCACTGATTGTTGGCGACCTGGTTGTTGCCGGAATGGCCGGTGGTGACACCCCATTACGCGGATTTTTAATTGCATTCGACGCGGCCACTGGCGAAATGGCATGGCGCTTCTGGACAATTCCGGGCCCGGGCGAGCCTGGATCGGAGACCTGGCCCGATCGAGCGTTGCCGACCGGGGGTGGTGCAACCTGGACAACAGGTTCTTTCGATGCGGAGGCGAATGTACTGTATTGGGCCGTCGGAAATCCTTTTCCTGACAGCGATAGTGCCGAGCGACCCGGCGAAAATCTTTATACAAACTCAGTCGTGGCGCTGAATCCGGAAACAGGCGAGCCGATATGGCATTTTCAGTTCACACCGCATGATCTGCACGATTGGGATGCGAACCAACCGCTGGTTCTTGCGGATACGATATGGAAGGGCAAGCAACGCAAGCTGCTCATGCAAGCAAACCGGAACGGCTATTTTTATGTTCTGGATCGACTGACTGGCGAGTACCTGCTTGGCGCGCCTTACGTAAAGAAACTTACCTGGTCAAGTGGAATCGACAAAGATGGAAAGCCAATTCTAACCGATAACAATTGGCCAACCGTGGAGGGCATAGTAACTTGCCCCGCAGTTCGGGGAGCGACCAACTGGTACGCCAGTTCGTTCAATCCGTCGACCCGATTGTTCTACGTTATGGCAGCGGAGGACTGCTCGACGTACTTCATTGCCACTTACGGATGGCGGCCGTATCGCAATCCGAAGGATCCAAGCGCGAGATTTGTTCGCGCGTTGGATATCGAGAGTGGTGAGGTAGTCTGGCAAAAGCCCCTGATTGGTGCTCAGGAAGCCAACTACACAGGAGTTCTTTCGACTGCAGGCGATCTTTTGTTCCACGGGGAGACTGGCGGACGCTTTGCAGCAGTGGATGCAAAAACCGGGCGCACTCTCTGGACGTTCCCGGCAAACGACTTTCCGCGCGCATCACCGATGTCGTACGCAGTAGATGGACGACAATTTGTTGCCGTTGCAATGGGGAGCAACATTATTGCGTTTACCCTGCGAGAGAGCGAGCGCAAATAGTCCGGATTAGCAATCACACAGGTATCAGATCAAGCACAAAAAATTGTGGCGCCACCTGGATGGAGAAAAGTAAATGAAATTAAGCATCGCGAAAAAATTGATTGGTGGATCCGTATTGCTCGCGTCTGCATTTGCCTTAGCAGTCGAGCTTAGCGGATCTTTTCGTTTGTCCGCTGTAGAAATTAATGGCTTGCTTGCAGAGACGACTAATGGACTTGCCTTCACTCGACTGCCTACGGGTACCAGTGGTCCTGTCGTCGTCGCAGTTCGACGTGAGACGAGCGGTGAGGTAGAGATTCACGAGCATTTCCACGATATTTTCGTGGCACAGTCAGGCCGAGCGTCAGTCCTGTTAGGTGGTGACGTCGAAGGCCAACACGAGACATCGCCTGGTGAATGGCTAGGCGGTACCATGGTTGGCTCACAAACCTATAAGTTTGAAGCCGGCGATGTGATCTGGATACCAGCGGGCGTACCGCACAGGATGCTAATTCCGGACGGAGGAACCTTCATATATTTAGCGTTCAAGTACCCGAAGTAATTTCAGTTTGGTCAGACGCGAAGTAACGAGAAGACGCAAGATTGAGAAGAAAAAAATGAACAAACGCTTTCTACCCTCCGATGGCTGCCGTCGCATGAATTTGCGAGACGCAATTTTTCTTTCAATATTGCTCTGCAGCGCCTGTACGGACGACCCCGTAAATCCGAACCTTGAGGCAGACGACAACGACACGGGAACACCGACGTTCTCAGCGCGATGCTCAGCCCTCACTGACCTTGCACTTGAGGCCGGCAAAATTGTCGCAGCCAACTGGACCGAAGAATCGCCTTTCTCTGATTTGTCAGATGATCCCAACGGCCCGACTACCCCGATTCCTGCGCACTGCACAGTGCGGGCCAAGATGACACCAACCTCGAATTCCGACATAAACATCGAAATCTGGCTGCCTGCGGATGGTTGGAACGGCCGTTTCCTGGGCGTCGGGAACGGCGGTTATGCTGGCGATTTGAACGTGAGCCATATGGCGATAGCCTTACAGCGCGGATATGCGACGGCCACGACGGATACCGGGCACGGTTTGGTCGGGACAGAGGTTTGGGTCCCTGGCAACCCTGAGAAGGTGGAAGATTATGGTCACCGGGCGATACACCTGGCCGCCGTTGTAGGCAAGCGTCTCGTTGCCGTATTTTATGGCTCCCCGCCAGAATATTCCTATTTCTCGTCCTGCTCGAACGGTGGGAGGCAGGCCCTCATGGAAGCCGTACGTTATCCGGATGACTACGACGGGATCATCGCCGGCGCTCCTGCTGCCGATTTAAATGGCCTGCTGATTGCGTCGATGGGGAGAAATGCTGAGATCTTGCACGACACGCCGATCGATCAATCCATGGCAGTTCTGATCTCCGACGCGGTCATAAAGCAGTGCGATGTGAACGACGGCGTTGCCGACGGCGTCATCGCCAGTCCACCAGCGTGTGACTTTGACGCGAGTTCGCTCGCATGTACCACAGACAAGCAGCAAAATTGCCTTACGCCAGCACAGGTCGAGGCCTTGACCGAAATTCGAGCGCCGCGCCTGGACAGTGAGGGCCGATATCTTGGTGCCGGATTTTCGGTCGGTGGCGAGTCCTCAATTCCACCGAGTGGCGGCTGGGGTCCATGGATTCTCGGATCGCGCGAAGCACCATCGATCCAGTGGAGTTTCTTCCACCGATATATGCAGGATTTCTTAATGGAAAACCCGGATTGGTCGATCGAGGATTTTGACTTGGAGCGGGATATCGCCCACGGAAGGTCAAAACTGGGCGCCGTACTTGACGCAAACGACCCGAACTTGTCAGCGTTTGCTGAAAGCGGTGGCAAATTGATAATTTGGCACGGTTGGTCCGACGCAGCGATCCCTGCAAGGTCATCGATTCACCTGTTCGAATCCATGATTGACGAGATGGGTGATCAAGCTGTCGGGGATTTCGCACGCCTGTACATGGCACCGGGAGTCCATCACTGTGCGTTCGGACCTGGGCCATGGTCATTTAATCCGCTTGCGGCTGTTCACCCACTGGAACCACGACGAGACATGGCAGCCACGATGGAGCGGTGGGTGGAAAATGGCGTTGCCCCGGCGGAACTCATCGCCGTATTGCCGAAAGACCCGATGGCAGCTTTCCGGGGAGACTACCCGGTTGAGGCTGAAAAAGAAGGTTTGCTCTGTCCCTATCCCGAGGAAGCACACTACGCTGGCGCTGGTGATCCTGCGCTTGCCGATTCCTACGAATGTCGAAACTGACGATCAGGAAATCTCTCGCCCGCCGGAACGGTCGCAGATCGCCCCAGTAGTACAATGAATTTTCTTCGGGAGAAAAACAATGTTCATCGAAAATCTACGCTTCGCGACTATGTAATGGGCGTGGGGTACCGCTGACTAAAGCGCGCGCATCGCTTGCCCAATGCATCAGAGATCCGCGTCAGCCTATGTGGCAAGCCAGCCGTCGAGTTGCTCCAGGTACGGCCGCACATCACCAATATTTTCCGCGACCCAGTCCGGATTGTAATACGTATCGAGGTAGCGCTCACCACTGTCGCACAGGAGCGTAACAACTGAACCAACGCTGTCGTCCCGCATCATTTGTTCGGCGACGCTGAGCGCACCCCACAAGTTCGTTCCCGTAGACGCACCGGCTTTTCTGCGAATTATTTTTTCCAGCCAGAGTACAGTGGCAATGCTGGCGGCATCGGGAACCAGCATCATTTCATCGACCACGTCAGGCTGGAACGAATACTCAACTTTCGGCCGACCAATACCTTCAATACGACTCGATGCATCGCATTCATAGTTGCGGTCATTCCTGATGTAGCTTTCATAGAAAGCAGAGTTCTCGGGGTCTACTACAACAAGTCTTGTGTCATAGCCTTTGTACCGGATGTAGCGACCGATGGTCGCAGACGTACCACCCGTGCCAGCGCTCATTACGATCGCAGCTGGTACGGCCCAGGGCTCACGTTCCATCTGGTGAAAGATGCTTTCGGCAATATTGTTGTTGCCGCGCCAGTCAGTAGCGCGCTCGGCGTACATGAACTGGTCCATAAAATAGCCGTCAATCTCTGCGGCAAGTGCAATGGCGGCGCCATGCATTTCTGGCGCGGAATTGACGTAGTGGCATCGCCCGCCGTAATGCTCGATTTGCTGGATCTTGCTCCTGGCCGTGCTTCGTGGCATCACCGCGACAAACGGCAAGCCGATCATCTTCGCGAAATAGGCCTCGGAGACGGCCGTGCTACCGGATGACGCTTCTATAATTGTTGTTCCCTGGTGAAGCTTGCCGTTGACGAGTGCGTACAGAAACAGGGACCGCGCCAGGCGGTGCTTCAAGCTGCCTGTCGGGTGCGTGCTTTCATCCTTGAGATAGAGATGCACACGGCTTAGTTTCGGAATGTCGAGGCGAAAAAGATGTGTGTCTGCCGAGCGATGTGCGTCGGCCTCTATCTGGCCAATCGCCTGTTTGATCCAATTACGCATCCGGCAACTCCATCGGTGAGTCTGACTTCCATCGGAATTCTGATCTATTCGTGGAGTGCTTATGATACAGGTCGCTGTTTGAAGCTGCGCGGGGAGCCGCTAACTAGCGCTTGCCGGTGAAGAATTTAAACGCTTTCACTGGCATGCGCCGAAGGATCCGGCCCAGGGTAGAAAAAATCGAATAATCAGTCCTTGACCTTCCTATCATGGGAAGGTTTATGATCAAGCAACCACGTTGATGTTTGCCGTCCGAAAACGCGTGCCAGGAGTTATGAATGAACATTGGACAGGTCGCAAAGGTCACCTCGGTGCCCGCAAAGCGTATAAGGTACTACGAGCAAATTGGCCTGTTGAAACCGGCACAGCGTACTGATGCCGGCTACCGTGTTTACGGAGATGGCGATATTCACAGCTTGCGCTTTATCCGCCGTGCCCGCGGCCTGGGGTTTTCAATGGCCCAGATCAGCAAGCTGCTCGCGCTTTGGCAGGATCAGTGTCGGAGCAGTGCCGAGGTAAAGGCCGTGGCTGCATCCCATATCAAAGAATTAAAAATAAAGATTGGCGAATTGCAATCGATGGTCGACACGCTGGCGAATCTGGCCGATCAATGTGACGGCGATGACCGGCCCGACTGCCCGATCATTGCTGAACTCCAGGGAGATAAATCATGAGCGCGAAATGGACCTGTCCAATGCACCCTGAGGTGCAAGCGGAAAAAGCGGGCGACTGCCCAAAGTGTGGCATGGCGTTGGAGCGGGATACGGTCGTCACGACGAAGCGCCAATATACGTGTCCCATGCACCCGGAGATCGTGCGTGACCAGCCGGGCGACTGTCCTATCTGTGGTATGGCACTCGAAGCCATGGTTGCCGATAGTGAGGAAGACACCAGCGAACTCGACGATATGACGCGACGGTTCTGGGTCAGCGCTGCGTTTTCGCTGCCATTGTTCGTGTACGCGATGGGTGATCTCGTACCCGGCCAGCCGCTGCAGAACCTGTTACCCGCTGAGTGGCGGGAATGGGCACAGTTCGTATTCGCAGCGCCTGTCGTTTTGTGGGGTGGCTGGCCATTCTTTGTGCGTGGCTGGCGTTCGATTCGAAGCCTGAATCTCAACATGTTCACGTTGATTGCGCTCGGCGTCGGCGTTGCGTTCGTGTACTCCCTCGTCGCAACTGTCTTTCCGGGAATAATTCCCGATACATTCAGGGACCATGCCGGCGGCGTTGCAGTGTATTACGAAGCCGCCGCTGTGATTACGACCCTGGTCCTGCTTGGCCAGGTGCTGGAATTGAAAGCACGAAGTCAAACCTCCGGCGCCATCCGCGCACTTCTCGAACTGGCTCCGCCGACGGCTCGTCGCCTGGGTGATGACGGCAATGAAACAGAGGTATCTCTCGACGTGCTGGCTGAAGGCGACCGCTTGCGCGTCCGCCCTGGTGAAAAAGTCCCGGTCGATGGCACGGTAGACGAAGGCCATAGCTCCGTTGACGAGTCCATGATAAGCGGCGAACCGATCCCGGTGGAGAAGCGGGTTGGTGATTCCGTGATCGGCGGTACCGTCAATGGGACCGGTAGTTTCGTAATGAACGTGACGCAGGTCGGCGACAATACCTTGCTCGCGCAGATTGTGCGTATGGTGGCGGAGGCGCAACGCAGCCGGGCGCCTATCCAGCGACTGGTGGACCAGGTTGCAGCCTGGTTTGTGCCGGCCGTTGTCGTCGTGGCAGTCATTACGTTCGTGGTCTGGTCGTTAGTCGGCCCTGAGCCCGCCATGGCATTTGCTATTGTGAACGCCGTCGCGGTGCTGATCATTGCCTGTCCCTGTGCACTGGGACTTGCAACGCCGATGTCGATCATGGTCGGCACAGGCAAAGGCGCACAGCACGGTATCCTGATCAAAAATGCCGAAGCGCTCGAAACCCTGGAGCGGGTCGATACGATCGTTGTCGATAAGACCGGCACACTGACCGAAGGTCGTCCGGCGCTGGTGATGATCGAATCAACGGGTTCGTTCGACGATGACCGGCTGTTGGCTTTGACAGCAGCAGTGGAGGATGCCAGTGAGCATCCCCTGGCACGGGCAATAGTAGGCGAGGCGGAACGTCGCTCGATGGCTATTGAGAAAGTCAGCGATTTCAACTCCATAACGGGCGAAGGCGTGCAGGCGCACGTTGGCAAGGAGTTCGTGGCGATTGGCAATGAAAAGCTCATGCAGGGTCTGGGTGCCTCTGATGCCGCATTGGTGGAAAAAGCAAACAGCCATCGGGCAGAAGGGCAAACGGTCATGTTCGTTGCCGTTGATGGGCAAGCAGCCGGTCTTATCGGCGTAGCGGATCCCATAAAAGCCACGACTCCGGACGCTATCAGGAAACTTCATGCGGCGGGCTTGAGAATTGTCATGTTGACCGGCGACAGCGAAGCGACGGCCAGAGCGGTTGCAGAACAAATCGGTATTGACGAAGTCCATGCGGGTGTTTCGCCCGATGACAAGAATCGGGTTGTTCGGGAAATGCAGGCGGCCGGAGCGTTTGTTGCGATGGCCGGTGACGGCATCAACGATGCGCCGGCGCTCGCGCAGGCGAATGTCGGTATTGCCATGGGCACGGGTACCGATGTCGCTATGGAGAGCGCCAGTATTACGCTGGTGCACGGCGACCTGCTTGGCGTGGCGCGAGCACGCGTGTTGAGCCAGGCGACGATGCGGAATATTCGACAAAACCTCTTCTTCGCATTTGCCTACAATACAGCGGGCATTCCGATTGCAGCGGGTGTCTTGTATCCGTTCTTCGGTCTCCTGCTGAGCCCGATGATTGCCGCCGCCGCCATGAGCCTGAGCTCGGTATCAGTGATCGGCAACGCACTGCGACTGCGCCGCTTGAAATTGTAGTGCGCACGATTAACTGGATGACGCAGTGGATAAATACGGGTCGTTCATCTATTGCTCGAATTGTCGGGGACGATGGTGAAGAGATCTGATAAAAGCCGTCGCGACTTCCTGCAATCGGCCGCTGGCCTGAGTGCGGTCACACTATTGAACGCATTTGTTCCGGCGTGGGCGCGCGCGATGCAAGTGAAGCGAGACGACGCTGCGCTGCAGGAATCGGGTTCGATCGTATTTGATCTCGCCATTCGCCAGCATCAGCTTGAGATCGCGGGTGGTATGGGCAATGTTGTATCGATCAATAACAGCGTTCCGGGGCCTTTACTTGAGTGGTACGAAGGTCGGGACGTCGTGCTGAACGTTGCGAACGAAATGAACGTCGATACATCAATACACTGGCACGGCATCCTGTTGCCGTTCGAGATGGACGGCGTACCCGGCGTGACATTTCGCGGCATCCAACCCTCGACAACGTTTCGATATCAATTTCCGGTCAGGCAAAGTGGCACGTACTGGTATCACAGCCATTCGGGGTTGCAGGAGCAATCCGGCTGCTACGGGCCGCTCGTTGTGCACCCGCGTGAACCGGACCCGACTACTTACGATCGAGATTACATTGTCATGCTGTCGGACTGGACATTCGAAGATCCGCACCGAGTCATGCGCAATCTCAAGAAAATGGGTGACTACTACAACTATCAGCAATTCTCGCTAGCTGATTTGTACGGTACGGGCGACATGAGCCGCCGTGAGGCGTGGAAGATGAAGCTTGCCTGGGACCAGATGCGAATGATGGCCACCGATATTCTCGATGTCACGGGTTCAACTTACACGTACCTCATGAACGGATTACACCCGGCTGGCAACTGGACAGGGCTCTTTGCACCTGGTGAGCGTATTCGATTGCGCTTCATCAATGGCTCTGCGATGTCTTATTTCAACGTTCGGATTCCCGGTTTGCCGATGACTGTTATCGCCGCGGATGGGCAAAACGTACACGCCGTGGAGACAGATGAATTCCAGTTTGGGGCTGCCGAAACCTACGACGTCATCGTAGAACCCAAAGAGGAAAGTACATACACGATTATGGCCGAGGCGATGGATCGAAGTGGCTTCGCCGCAGGTACATTAACAATGCATCCGGGAAGTCGCGCTGCTATTCCGCCGCTTCGCAAACGGCCGTTGCTGACGATGGTGGATATGGGCATGGATATGTCCGGTACAGACATGGATGGCACGGCAGCGCCGACTTTGGACGATACTCAGTCATCTGCAATGGGCGAGGTGCCGATGGACCATTCCCGGATGACTCACGCGGAAATGGGCCACAAGTTGCCTGTAAAGAATGACCATGCGGGTCACGACATGGGCGATATGAGCACGGCGGGACCGATTATTGCGCGCCACGGCCCGGACCACCATGGGCCAGGTAATATTGGTGTCGCGGCAGTGGAGCGCAATCGCCTTGGTGAGCGGGGCCTCGGCCTCGAAAACCTTGACCATCGCGTATTGGTTTACACTGACTTAAAGCGCCTCGCGAACGACTTTGACGATCGTCCACCGGCACGTGAGATTGAGTTGCACCTGACCGGTCACATGGAACGCTACATGTGGTCGTTCGATGGCAAGCAATTTCATGAAGTCGATGGTCCCATCGAGTTCAGCTTCGGCGAACGCCTGCGTCTGACCATGGTGAACGATACGATGATGAATCACCCTATTCATCTGCACGGCATGTGGATGGAACTCGAAAATGGCCATGGCTCGCAGCTACCGCGCAAGCACACGATCAATATGATGCCGGCGGCACGCACTTCAGTATTGATCTCCGCCGACGCTCCGGGACGTTGGGCATTCCATTGTCATCTTCTTTATCACATGGATATGGGCATGTTCCGCGTTGTGCGCGTGAGCTGAGCAATTCAATATGAAATTGTATACAGCAACAATCGCACTCGTGGTCCTTTGGCCTGCCTCTGCCCACGCCTATGAGCCCGCCGGCACACCACCAGACTGGGATCCGCCCATGGACATGCAGCACGCGTACTGGAAAGTGCTGGCGGACCGATTTGAAGCCGGGATTGGCGATAATCTCGACGGCTATGTTTGGGACGTGCAGGGCTGGTACGGCGGCGATCACAACAGGGTCTGGATGAAAACGGAAGGCGAGGGCGAACTTGGAAGCTCACCCGAGCACGCTGAATTGCAGCTTCTTTTCAGCCGAATGTTCGCTCCATTCTGGGACTGGCAGATCGGTGTACGGCAGGATCTTGAACCAAACCCCGACCGGACTCACCTGGTACTCGGAATTCAGGGTGTTGTTCCCTACCAGCTCGAATGGGACAGCGCGCTTTTCGTCAGTGACGAAGGCGATGTCAGTGCCCGCATCGAAGTGGAATACGATTTGAACATTACCCAACGATGGGTTTTACAACCGCACTTTGAGATCAATGCGGCATTTTCGGACGACCGCGAGCTAGGTATTGGCACCGGCGTGAACAACACGGAACTGGGGCTAAGAGTGCGCTACCACGTTCAACGTGAAATCGCGCCCTACCTGGGAGTATCGTGGCAACAGCTTTATGGCGGTACCAGGGACTTTGCGCAGGATGACGGGAAATCAACGTCGAACGCTTCGATCGTTGTTGGGGTTCGGTTCTGGTTCTAGTCAAAGCAGAAAGTGAGACAATAATATCTCGTTACCAAAGCCTTGCGCTGATGATCGTGACATCGACAGATAGCAACAATTTTCGGAGCGTTAGAGCCTACGGGCGAAAACACCCATTGTAAGTTGCCGCTCAGTAAGTCTAAAAGCGGTCGCATCGAAAAGGCTGAATGTTGATCGGCGGTCTCCTATTCGCAACTAAACATTCAACGATATCGGCCGTTATCCCCGCCAACGTAAGGCCAAGATGCTGATGACCAAAGGCCAGTATCGCGTTCGGGTTTTTCGGGCTTGCCCCGATCACCGGCAGGTGATCAGGCATTGAAGGTCGAAAGCCCATCCAGCGCTTGAATTCCGGAAACTCGGCGTTCGGTAACAATGCACGTATGTGTGTTTCGAGTTTTCCGAAGCGCGAAGCCGCGGGGGGTAGATCAAGTCCGCCAAATTCAACGAAGCCTGTGATTCGCAAGCCGGATGACAACGGCGTCATAATAGTCTTGCGCTCATAGCTTGCAATCGGCACATTAAAGCTACCCGACCAGCCAGGCGCAGACAGGTGGTAACCGCGCTCGGTATCCAGAGGCAGTCTGTGCCCAAGGTCCCTCGCCAGCGATTTGGACCATGCACCGGCCGCGAGAACAATCTTTTCACTCGTTATCGGTTTTGCTTCGACTTGCAATTCAAAGGACCCGTCGGATCGTGTCGCGATCTTTCGAACGCCACCTCTCAGATACTGGCCACCAGCCTCCTGAAAAGCTGCGAAGAAGCCTTGTGACAATTGATATGGCTCGAGAACATGGCCACTGCCCGGAAAATGTAGCGCACCCTGGAGATTCGTCGTCAAATCCGGTGCGAGCTCAGCGACCTCCGCTGCAGACAACCATGTCGTCGGCACATCGTATTCTGCAAGAGACTCTTGCTCGTTCAGCAGAGCCGCTTGCGATGCCCTGGTTTCCGCCAACACGATATGACCCCTGGTTTGCAGTTGCTGCTCGAGTCCCAGCGTGCGAAGCAGGTTGCGCAGCGATTCCAGGGCACCGGCCTGCAGTTCAGCCAGCGCCTCCGTACCGCGTTTAAATGCGCTTGGACGGCTTGCCAACGCAAAGCGTGTAAGCCAGGGGAGAATCTGCAATGCATAGCCGCCGCGCACCGATAAAGGGCTATCCGAATTCAGAAGGTAGCGTGGCGCATGCGCGAGGGTAGCGGGTGAGGCGAGTGGGAAGATCAGCTCCGTTGCGATGTGGCCGGCATTGCCGTACGAACAGCCCAAACCCGGCTCCATAGGGTCAATCAATACGACATTCGCACGCGCGTTCGCAAGCCGACATGCGGCAGCCAGGCCCACCACACCTGCGCCAATTACCGCAACACGATAATCGGATGACGAAGTCGCCACAGCAATGATCAGGAAGCCACGATGCCGAGTCGAAACGGGTCATTACGATCGAACAGCAGTGTCGATTGACCCGTAATGTACGCAGAGCCTCTGATCGTCGGGAATATTTTGTTGTCACGGCAATGTGCCGTCGCTTCGAACACGCTGCCGGTAATACCCTGTTGGCGCCAGCGCGCGCCTGCCTGCAATTGACCGTCTTCAACAAGGCACGCAACCTTTGCGCTAGTGCCCGTGCCGCAGGGTGAGCGATCGTAGGCTTTGCCCGGACACATTACAAAATTGCGGCTATCGGCCACGCTTGGGTCAGCAGGCGGTCCAAACAACTCGATATGATCGATTATTTCGCCGTTGGCTCCCCGGATTCCCTGCTCACCAAGCGCCTCACGTATGGCCCAGGTGAAAATGCTGAGTTGATCAACGTTTTCGTAGTCGAGTACTTGTCCGTGGTCACCGACAAGAAAGAACCAGTTACCGCCCCATGCGATATCGCCAGTTATGGGACCGATATTGGGAACATTCACAGTCAGGTTTTTCCGGTGTCGATAACTCGCGACGTTGTCCACGCTGACTCGATTCCTGTCGTGCACGCTTAGCTTTACCACGCCCACCGGCGTTTCCAGGTAGCTTGCGCCAACTGAAAGCCGACCCAGGTGGGCCAGCGTGACTGCAACTCCGATGGAGCCATGACCACACATACCTAGATAGCCAACATTGTTGAAGAAAATGACCCCCGCGGCACAGGACGTGTTAGCCGGTTTACAAAGGAGTGCGCCGACCAGCACGTCGCTACCGCGTGGTTCATTGACGACCGACGCGCGAAAATCGTCGTGTTCCTGCCGAAACTTTGCAAGTTGTTGCGCCACCGTGCCTTGCCCAAGATCGGGGCCGCCGGCAACAACTACCCGGGTAGGTTCACCGCCGGTGTGAGAGTCAATGACTTCAACACGATCGAGCAGTGATAGCGACTCCGGAGTATGTTCGAGCTCGAAACTGTCAGCGCCCATGATGACCCTCGTGAAATGACGGTATTGAAGCTCTCCCCAGTATCACGAATATTCGGCAACCGGTTTGCCGACTGTTGCAAAGTCCGGCGTGATACGAAAACCTGGTTTCGTTGCCGGTCAATCACCCAGCCGGCGGCGGCAATTGGCTATCTGAAGGATTCCCGGCTCATGATATGACTGGTGCTGGCGACCTTGCCAATGTTACTGATGTTCAAGCCGGGAAGGTAGGGCGAATCGTCGCCTCGGAGTGTTGCTGCAAAAAAGTCGCCGGTTCTACTCGGAATCGGTATCGACCGCTTTGAGCAAATCGCTCCAACGCCGCGTGAGCAGGTTTTTCTTGAAGTCAGCAATCTGGTACTGCCAGCCGCTGAGCCGCGCATTGATCTCGTCAACGGTTTCGTGCTGTATTGATGTTTTCTCGTTGGCCTCTGTGGTGGAAGCTTGATCGGTACCTTCTGCGTCACCGCTTGCTGCGTCCGCGGTGTCATCCGCTAATTCCGCGGGTACGGTACCTGGCGCTTGCCGTGCCTGAAATCCGATCCACGTCTCATCGCCGTCATTGCTGAGCGTAGTGGTAACTATTTGGCCGTCCCAGGTTTCAAAAACAGTCGTCGACTCAACGTCCGTCGTCTCGGCGTCCCCTGGAGCCGCTTTGCGTACATCGTCAAGCGTCAGGCCTTTGAGCGCGCCTGCGATACCATTCGCAACTGTCGGGTAGCTGAGCTCACGGCCTTCAGGAATTGCCAGTACGCTGAATTCTGTATCGTCTTCGGCGTTCTTCTCAATCTCAATCGTCTCGCCGTCGCTATTGTGGATCGTAACTCTGCGCACCCTGTCTGGTTCAATATCAATAATTGTCGGCTGCAACCAGTCTCCAACCGACTCCGGAACAAGAAAATTCTGATCGACCATGTAACTGGTTTCGGCATCCGCAAGCCGCACATAGCGAAAAGTGCCCTGCGCGCTTGTGCCGATGATAATGCTGTAATTAAAACCGTCGCCATCGATTACCAGCTTGCTGCCGCTGCCGCCTTTCTCGGGGTCGTCCACGCCAAGTCTGCTGTAGTAATCCGGATTCGACGTCTTTTCCTCAACAACCTGCGCTTTGGAGAGAGCTATGAACAGGTTGCGCAATTTCCCGATATCGGCAGGGTAGTCATCGCGGTTGCTGACCAGCCAGCGCACTCCGTCGCGCCTGATTTCCACCGGCTGCATATTATTGCGGATAATGCGAATGCTTTCGGCGTCATCCGCCTGGTTCGCAAAATCGCTCAGGAAAATCTCGCCTGTCGGCGACGTACCTGGCTCATCCTTCGTTTGCAGCAGCAAGACGACGACGACCAGCAGCACAACGACGGCGGTCAGGAGCCCAATACTCTTCGGGTTCACGCGTGCATCCTTTGCCGGCGCCGCCAAAGCGCAAACAGAATGATAAGCGTCAGCAGGAACGGAACCAGGGCAATATTGATAATTTTCAGACGCGTGCCGAGGTCTTCGATGTCCTGGTCGAGTCCTCGTTGCACCGCCCGAAGTTCCTTGCGAATCGACGCGCGCTGATCGATAAAGCGATCAATTTCGGACTGTTGCTCGGCTGTCATCAGCAAACTTCCGGTGCCGCTGTCGTCGCGCGCCGATTGCAGTTCGGAAAGACGCGCCTCGGTATCGGCGAGTTCCTGCTGCAGGCGTTCTTCCGTTTCCCTGAAACGTGCTTCAGCACCCGCCCGAAGTTTTTCCACCCGTGTGAAAGGTCGGGTTGAGTTACCGCGGCTTCTGACGGAAATCAGGTCCGTACTGCCTGCAAGGTTTTCGAGCGCATTCACGACGAATGCGCCATTGCTCGCAAACGCGGTGGCGATTTGCTGGCCGAAAAAATTCTGTATCTGTACCCACATTGAATCGGACAGCATGTCAACATCGGCAACGACGATCAGGTTCGCTGGCCCCGTGGTTTCAGCCAGGTGGTGCGATGGATCCGCATTGTTTGCGTCATCAACCCCATCATCTTTGTCCTCATTCACGACTTTTGCCGGCGGTCCATCCGGAAACGCGCTTTTCAACGGTCCACTGATACGTGCTGCCAGGGTAAAGGCCTCGCCGGCCGGGACGAAGCCGTCCAGCAGAGACGCCGGATCAGACATGAACGAAAAGCGCGCAGGCGGAAGCATGCTCGATGACGTGCTGGAAGACAGCAGTGGCTCAAGGTTTAACGCACTGTCTTCGGCAAGCGCAATGTGTCCTGCCATGGCAAGGTTGACCACATCGAGGTCTGCAGTCGTGATGTCATCGTTGTCCAAGTAGTCGGCGGTAATGCCAAGGTAGCCGTAGTGGCGAGTCGGACGACCGCCTCTCCCGGTGCTGATCGCCAGGGCAAGTTCGGCATCCGCGATCACTTCCTGGGTTGAATACTGGATACCCCAGGCCTTGAATAGCGCGGGCATATCCGAGGCTTGCGGCATGGGAGGCATCCCTTGCGGCATGCCTTCCTGCGAGGCGGCATCGATAGCCGCGAGTGGGTCGACGAATATCAGCGCTTTGCCGCCGCGCATGATGAACTGGTCGATCGCATATTGTGTTTCACCGGAGAGATGTTTCGGCTGCACGATCCACAACAATCCAACGTCTTCCGGAACGGTTGAGAACGAGGTGCCAAGATCGCGAATCTCGAAGAGCTGCTGCGCCTGCTGGTAAACCGTCCATGCGCTCTGCATTTGTTGTGTCTGGGGGTCGAACCGGCTGCTCATATTGACGCCGGCGACCAGGCCGATGACATTGCGCTCCGGATTGGCAAGCGTGCTGACAAGCCGCGCAATGTCATATTCGAGAAACGCTTCCTTGTCCGGTTGAAAAAAGGCAATTGTTTCTTCATCGCCCACGCTGTTGGTCCCGGCGAGACCCATGTAGACAGGATCCGGAGTAATGCCGAGCTGCACGCCCTGTAATCCGGCTTGTGCGGCACGATCTTCGTCCTCGGAGAACGGCAGTGGATCAATGACGCTCAGATTCAACTTGCCGTCGCTTTCACGGGCAAACTCCTCAAGCATCTCGTGTACCCGGTTGGCGTAGCTGCGCAACGTTGGGGAGCCTTCAGTGGCCTGGTCCGAAAAGTAGTAGTAGAGGTTGATCGGCTCGTCGATGTTTTTCAGTATATGCCGCGTTCCATCCGACAACGTGTACAGCTTGTCTTCGGTTAAATCGAAACGCACGCCACTGAACAAGGCGTTGGACACGATGACGGCGGCGATGAAACCGATGGCAAGTAGCAACAGGCTGGAGGTGCCGAGGCGCTTTTGAGTGCGAGTGCTCATTGTCAGTCCGCCTGTTTCCAACGCAGCACGATGGTATTGGCATACAGAAATGTGCCAATGACAAGCGCGAAGTAAATGAGATCGCGTAAATCAATTACGCCTTTGGAAATACCGCTGAAATGGGTCAGGAAGCTCAGAGAGGCGATGCCATCAACGACGACTTGCGGTGCCCAGCCGGAAAATATATCCAGCACCAGCGGGAAGCCGGCCAGCAGAAAACCAAAACAAACGACAATGCTGATGACAAACGCGATCACCTGGTTGCGGGTGAACACGGAAACGAACGATCCTATCGCGAGGAAGCCACCGGCCATCAGGAAGCTACCGATGTATGCCGCAATGATCGCGCCATTGTCCGGGTTGCCCAGGTAGTTGACGGTGATCCAGATAGGAAATGTGAGGAGCAGGGCAATACCAGCGAATGCCCACGCAGCGAGAAACTTGCCGAGCACGGCCTGCACAGGCGTAACCGGCAAGGTCATCAGCAGTTCAATAGTCCCGGTCTTTCGTTCCTCGGCCCATAAACGCATGGCGATAGCCGGCATCAGGAACAGGTACAGCCACGGGTGATAGTTGAAAAATGCGCGCAGGTCGGCCTGGCCACGTTCATAGAACCCGCCGAGGTAAAAAGTGAACGCACCCATCAGCATCAGAAAGATGACGATAAATACGTACGCGACCGGCGTTGCGAAATAGCTTTGCAATTCGCGCCGGAATATTGCCCGCGTCACGCTCATACAGCAGCCTCGGACGTTTCTACATTGCTGGCTTGCGTAAGGTTCCGGAAAACACTCTCGAGATCCGCATTACCCTGTTCGGCAAGGGCTGCGGGCGTGTCGTCCACCAACAGGCGGCCGTTCGCCACTATGATTGCGCGCGTACAGACCGCGTCAACCTCTTCCAGGATGTGTGTGGAAATTACAATCAGCTTTTCCGCGGACATCGAGCGAATGAGTTGCCGGACCTCGTGTTTCTGGTTGGGGTCAAGGCCGTCGGTTGGCTCATCGAGAATCAGTATTTCAGGATCGTGAACAATGGCCTGTGCAAGGCCGACCCGACGCTTGAATCCTTTTGAAAGTGTATCAATGCTCTGATCGAGGACCGGACCAAGGTGCAGTAATTCAATGACTTCCTGCATGCGGTTTCGCCGCCTGGTGCCGTCCAGCCCGCGAATATTCGCAATGAAGTCGAGAAACGTGCGTACTGTCATTTCTGCGTACAGCGGCGCGCCTTCCGGCAGGTAACCGATGCAGCGCTGCGCGGCCAGCGTGTCGCTCTGGATATCGTGACCCCGAATCGAGGCCGTACCTGCGCTTGGCGCGACAAAGCCTGTAAGCATTTTCATAGTCGTGGATTTGCCGGCCCCGTTCGGGCCAAGAAAACCCAGGACCTCGCCAGCTTCGCATGCAAAGCTGAGCTTATCGACAACTGTATGCCTACCGTAGCGCTTTGTAAGCCCGTCGATCTGTACCATTGGCATGGTGGATTGTGTCTTATACGCTTGCGAGGGGTGGGCTTTTTTACCAAAGTCTGTCGCAGGTTACAAGGCTTCGTGATATCCACATGACTTGCGAGTGAACTCGTATTGGACAACTATGACGGTTGCAGTGAGTGCGATTTGTCTCGTGCCGGTACGCAATGATAATTATTGAAACTATTTCGTTCAATTTTTGCTCTCCGCGGCGCGTTGCCGTTTGCGTCTTGCTCACGCTGATTAGTGCCTGTGCGCAACCCGTTGTTATGCCCGAGCAGCAAGCGCTGCCGCCATTGCCAGACAGGGGCTATGACGAAGGAGAGCTTTCCGGTTCGACACAGTATCGGATCGATCCAGGTCAGTCCTTCGTCCTGGTGCATGTTGGGCGTGCCGGCACAATGAAAAGCCTTGGACATGATCACGCGGTTGCGAGCGAAAATGTCGAGGGACGGGTGTTGTTGCGCGAAGGGCTCGCAGGTTCGATCGCCGATTTGCAGGTGCCGCTCAAGCTGTTGCTTGTCGATGACGCTCGCTATCGACAGCAACTTGGCCTGGACCCCGACGTTTCCGAGTCTGCCAGCGCCGGAACATACAGCAATATGCAGTCGAAAGTTCTGGAAACAATGCTGTTCCCTGTTGCTGAGCTACACGCAGACTTTGTCTCGGGTGACACGCAAAACGCAATTCTCGATATCACCCTTGGTTTGCACGGTACCAGCGCGCACTACCAGGTTCCGGTGGTGCTTGATATTTCGCCGAGCGAACTCGTTGCGAGCGGAGAATTCGTTATCAAGCACGCTGATTTTGCCATGACTGCATTCAGCGCATTGGGTGGAGCGTTGCGCGTTGCTGAAGATATTCCAATCCAGTTCAGAATATCGGCACGTGCAGTGGCAATGCCATAACCGGCAGGTTGCGTCTCGCATTGCGGCGAGCCTGCTGAATGCTGGTGCGATGCGTGTTGCCGGAAATTTTGCCAGCAGTTCTGCAACGTTCATTGCTGTCCCTGCCTAGCGTTCGTAAACCACCTCGCCATTCACAATCGTCATGAGGATGCGGCCATTGAGAAGGTCAGCCGGGCTGTCGTCGGCGAGCACGAACGGATCGATGTCCATGACGGTAAGGTCGGCCCAGCGACCTGGTTTGATGATGCCGGTTTCATGTTCTCGGAAGCTGGCGAAAGCCGACCAGTCTGTGTAGGCGCGTACCGCTTCTTCGGCGTTGACGGCTTCGTTTGTAAACCAGCCGCCCTCGGGCTGCAGGTTCTTGTCCTGGCGAGTGATGGCGGAGTGCAGGCCATAGAATATGCTGTGATCCGAACCCGGGTTGTCGGAGTTAAATGTCATCGCCGCGCCGCTTTTGCGCAAGGAACGCCAGGCGTAGGCGCCTTTGATGCGTTCCGGCCCGATGCGCTGTTCCGCCCATGCCTTGTCTTCCATCGCATGTGGCGGCTCCATCGATGCATTAAAGCCGAGTTTCGCGATACGGGGGAGGTCATCAGGGTGCAAGACCTGGGCGTGTTCGATGCGGTGACGCAGCTTTCCGGTTTGCGGTTCGTCGTCAATGATACGTTCGAGAATATTCATGGCTTCGCGGTTGCCTGCATCCCCGATAGCATGAATCGCGATCTGGAATCCGGCGTTCATGGCATCGGCCGTAAGTGCCTCGTTGAAGCCGTAGCCATCACCACTGATGCCGCGGTGCCCTGGCATGTCCGTGTAATCATTTAGCATGCGTGCGCCACGCGAGCCGAGGGCTCCGTCGTAATAGGCTTTGACAGTGCGCGTTACCAGCATGCTGTCGCTATCTTTGTCGGGGCCCTGTGCAATCCATTTTCGAACCAGGTCTTCATCGCGCAGCGACAACATTGCGTACACGCGTATTGGTAATTGGCCACTGTCTTCGAGTGCTTGCAGTATGTCCATTTCGCGGCTCGGCAGGCCGGCGTCGTGGATCGCCACGTAGCCATCTTGTGCCATCCTGTTCAGTCCGAGCAGCACCTGGCGCTTGAGGTCCGCGTCCGTTGCTTCCGGCATTCTGCTGCGCAGTACCTCGACAGCACGATTGATAAAGAGTCCGTTCGGCTCGCCGTCTACACCCAGTTGCATTTCGCCGCCGACCGGAACCGGTGTTGCCGCGGTGATACCCGTCGCGTCGAGTGCAGCCTGGTTGCACCAGTCGGCAAAGCCATGCAAGCCACGCATGAAGACCGGATGATCGGGAACGGCTTCGCTCAAGAGTCCCTTGTCGGGATAGCGATCGGCCCATGCACCTTCGTCCCAGCCGAGGCCAATTATCCACTCACCTTTCGGGATCGCCTTTGCGCGTTCGGCAATCAGGGCGACTGCATCTTGTTCAGTCCTTGCGCTGACCAGGCTAATGCGATCGATTTGTTCCCCAAGTTCGAATACATGCGTGTGCGAATCAACTAAACCCGGTATGACGGTTGCGCCCGCAAGGTCGACGACGCGGCTCAGGTCATTCTCGTAAGCGAGTGCTTCCTGGTTCTCGCCAACGAATGCGATGGAACCTCCGGCAACAACAACCGCCTGCGCATCAGGATGCCAACCGAGTTTATCGTGCGGTGCACCCGGGCGGACGCTGCCGTCTGGCGCCGCGTCGGGCCAGTCCAGAGTGTAGACACGGGCGTTGGTCAGTATCAGGTTGGCTTCGTTGGTATTGGACGGTTTCCCGGAACAGGCTGCAATCAGGGTGCTGAGCAACAGTATCGCCGCGCGGCGCGCGAGGAGATTTTCTAGACGGCGCATGAGGGCCCTCTGGTTGAATGTTGATTTTGTCGGTACAGACCAGCGCTTCGCCGTTATCGGCAACAAGCGAGTAAGCGTGTTCAGCGCGTTTCGGCCCGCCCGATGCAACCGCAAAGTACGGCATGTTCGAGGTTTGTGCCGTCCTCTACCCGCAATTCGCGGGAGGAAATGATGCCACTGATTCTCGCCGTACGGCGTACGAAAATAGTGCCACTGCCCTGGACATCGCCCTCAAGTTCACCAGCAATGTCGGCCGTGTCACTCCAGACACTTGCCCGGACATGTGCAAAAGTGCCAATCGACAGGTTTTTCGCACCTTCTATTCTGCTGCCCTCGAACGTCCCTTCGATAATCAGGTCTTCGTCAAGCGACAACTCACCGCGCATGACGAGGCTTGCGCCGATAATTGATGGTCCGTAATCACTGCGCTTTGCTGACGCTCGCGGCGTAATTTCAGCTTCCGGACTGCCGCTCGGAGTGACCGTTCGATCAGGATCCACCGGTATTGGCTTGAGTGGTCGAGCCGGCGAAGTTCAGGTTAGCGCGCTTCAGCGCTTCCTTTTTGACCGTCATGTTGCTCGGGCTGGTTTCCATCGCGCTATTTTTTTTGGTGCCCATGTCGACCATGCCGGAAAAATTGGCCCCGTCTTCCATCACGATACGCGGCGAGTAAATATTGCCAATAACGGCCGCGGTCTTGTGCAGACGCACGATCTCATCGCCACGAACATCGCCTTCGACCTGCCCAAGAATTTCCACGATCTTGGCGTGAATGTCGGCTCGTACGCGACCTTCTTTGCCGATCGTAAGATTCTTGTCCTGGTGTGCGATCGTGCCTTCGATCTGGCCTTCGATGACCAGGTCTTCATTGGCCGACAATTCGCCTTTAAACCTTAAGGTCGGGCCGATGACGGAAACATTGCGCTTGCGCACATCGGGGTCCGGCATTTTGGGTGGCTTTGCAGTGACGACCTCGGCTTCTTGTTCCTCGCTCTTTTTTCTGAACATCTACGTTGCTCCTGGCAGGCGGTTGGTGTTGTCGCTCTATTTATGGTCCGCTTTTCTTGTCTTGCTACAGAATAGCCTACTTTTTGCCCGCCGAAACCGGCAGATTATGAATAATCACGTGTTTTCGACATTCAATCAGGATAATCAACAAATAATTGTACAAATGCTTCACTTCATCGGGATTTCGTGGCTGTCCTGAATCGGTGGGTGTCCTTTTTGCCGCCTTGGCGGGCGTGACGCCCTATAATTGTTGGCAACGACAGGCCGGCAATATGGAAAGGTTGCACATGAGTGAGCAGCACATGCCGCGCGGTGAGCCGTCACCGGCCGCCGTGCGCGAGGCCTTGCAGCGTATCCTTTTGCACGGGCCGTTCGACCGCTCGCCGGTATTGAGCCGATTCCTGGCGCACGTGGTTGAGCATGTGCTTACCAGCGATGCTCCGCCGCTCAAGGAATTCTCTATCGGTCTGGATGTATTCGACCGGCCCGAGACCTTCGACCCACGGCTCGATACCATCGTGCGGGTGCAAGCGCGCCGGCTGCGCGACGCCCTGTCGCGGTACTACCGCGATGCGGGCCGGCACGACAAAGTTCGGCTGGACATGCGCAAGGGCCAGTACGGTATCCATGCCCGCTTCGCTGAAATTTCCAGTGACGATGGGCCAGCCAGCGAGACTACCGCGCAAACGCAAGGTGACAGGCCGCGCTCGGGAACGAGCTTGCCGGTTGCACGTAATGCCCTGGTGGGCCGCGAGGCCGAACTTGCAGCGCTCGCCGGCAAGCTGATCGATGCGGATACGCGGTTGCTGTCCATCACTGGTGTGGGCGGCTCGGGCAAGACGCGCCTGGCTCTCGCGCTCGCCGAGCGGCTGCACAACTCGTTTCCAGGCGGCGTGCTGTTTCTCGATCTTTCCGTGGTAACCGAGCGCGAGGTACTCACCGGCGTACTGGCAGATGTATTCGAGGTGCGCCGCACTGACGGGAGAACGCTTGAGCAGGCGCTTGCCGATCGCGTGCGCGCCTCGATATCCGGACCTGTATTGCTGGTACTCGACAACATGGAAGGCGTGATTGAGGGAGCTGACGTACTGGGTGCGCTGCTGGATTCAAGTGCAATGGTTACGGTACTGGTGACGAGCCGGATTGCTCTCAGCCTGTATGGCGAGATCGAGTTTCCACTGGCGCCGCTGGCGGTGCCGGAACAGGACGGGCAGTACGACAGGTCAAGCCTTGCCGAAGTACCGTCGGTAAAACTGTTTCTCATGCGAGCCGCCGCGGCCAATCCGCGCGCGGAGCTCGTGCGCGATCTGGACGCCCTGGCCGAACTGTGCGTGCGCCTGGACGGTTTGCCGCTGGCAATCGAGCTGGTTGCCGCGCAGGCTGGTACCTTGTCGCTGCCGCAGATGCTGAAGCGTTTCACCGGCCATCTGGATCTGCCGCAAAACCCCGCCCGCGATGCGCCGTCTCGTCAACGCACACTGCGCCGGGTCATTGATTCGAGCTACGAACTGCTGGATGAGCCGGCCCGTATCGCACTGAGGCGGCTGACCGTTTTCGCGGGCGGCTTTACCCTGGAGGCCGCAGAAGCAGTGGCTGATGCGACAGGCGATCTCGGCAGCGAATTGTTGCCAGCCATTAACAGCCTGGTGGCTATGGGCCTCGTGTATTTTCGCGGAGACGAAGTCGAACCTCGCTTCGCGATGCTTGAGACCCTGCGTACCTACGGTACCGAACGCCTCAATGCCAGCGACGAAACCGACACCACGCACAAGGCGCATGCGGCCTATTTCGTGGTGCTGGCCGAGGAGGGTGTCGGCAAGCTCGATCGCGGGCTTCGTGACGCCTGGCTCACGCGCTGTGACCAGGAGCAGGACAATTTTCGCCAGGCGATTCGCTACTTGTTGCGTTATGGCCCGCATCGCTGGGCCTTGCGCCTGGGGCATGTCCTGTTCATGTATTGGGAGCGCCGGGAGAAAATACTCGAGGCGCGGCGCCTGCTCGAAGCCATCACTGCGGCCGTGCCGGTCGAAACGGACAAGGCCCTGTGGGCCAAAGTCAGCAGCTATGTGGCGACGCTTGCATCGTTCCAGGGCGATAGCGTTGAGTCGGATACCAGGTTTTCGCACATGCTGGAGTTGTACCGGGAGCTCGGTGATACGCGCGGTGAGATTTCGGCGCTGAACGCGCTGGGAATCTGTGCACGCATTCGCGGCGACGAGTCAGCGGCACGAGACTGGTTGCTGCAAGGCCTTGCGCTGTGCCAGCAGATTGGTGAGCCGAGCGCGATTGCGGCGGCGCTCAGCAACCTGGCCGAGTGCGACCTAAGGCTGGGCAATACCGACGGAGTTGAGGAACTGCTTGACGAGGCACACAATCTTTTTATTGCCGAACACGATCACGTCTCGGCAACCTGGTGCGTCAATCACCTGGGCGACCTGGCACGTGCCGAAGGCAATTTCGACAAGGCTGCCGAGCAGTATGCGCGGGCCGAATCGGCGTTCCGGCGCCTCGGCGACGCCTGGGGCCTGTCGCGATCACTGGCCGACCGTGGTCGGCTCGCAATAGACCGTGGTGATAATGCCGCGGCGGCTGCCTTGCTTCTGGATGCCCTGGCCGGCTTCGAATCACTAAACCATCAGCGCGGAATGGCGACGGTGGCCGATAGAATGGCTTCCCTGGCACTTGCCGTTGGTCATCCCGAACTGGTGATTCGTTTGCTGGCAGCCGCCGGGAGCTGGCGCGCAGCGATCGCGTACTCGGCGCGGCGCGACGACCTCAGTCTTGCGACGCGCCTCTGCGACAAGGTCAGCCCGTATCTGGACAGCGCCAAACTCGAAGCTTTGCGTGACGAAGGCAGGCGCATGTCCCCGGCCGATGTTGCCGACTGCGTTCGCGGCCTGGCTGGTAGCGCAGAAGACTAAGTCAGGCCCTGGCCAACAGGTCTTCCGGTATGTGCACTCCGTCGGTCATCAGCAGTGAACGGACCGCCGCTACGCGGTCGGCCGGCATGCCGGCCCCGCGAGCGTGGTCACGAATCAAGGATTCGTCGGGCGACATGTATATGCAATAAACCTTGTCGTCGGTGACGAAACTGTGGATCCACTGAATCTCGGGACCGAGGTCGTCGAGCGTCGCGACGCTGGCGTTGATAGCCGCCTGAAGCTCTTCGGGGCTTTTTTGTCCGGCCCCGGGGATATCGCGCTCAATTACGAAATATGGCATGAGGGTTCTCCACCTTGTGTGGCACCTGAACGTGCCTGGGTCAATGGTACGCCGCTGTGCCCGCATCACGAAACAATCTGGCGCGGCCCTGGTCGCACGGGGCGTCAAACCCCGCACGACCTTGCCTGCGCTCAACCGGTCGCGGGCTGGAAGTTCTTGCAGGTCACCGCCGGGTTGTACGGTGCAAATACGCCGGACTTGTTGTTCTTGAAAGCCCATACGTGCAGCATGTAGTGGGCGGGAAGGCCATACTGATTGGGCGCCCCGGTCAACATCATATGCTGGCCGTCCAGGATTGCGGGTGTTCCGACACCGTTCTTCGCTTCCCAGGCCTCCTTGATGACGAGGTACTCCACTGCGACCAGACGCATCTTGCCCCAGCGGTTCGGCTCGTACACCAGCAGTTCGGGAGTTGTGGCATCCAAAGCGCCGTCACCGACAAGATCGAACCGGGCATAGTGGATCCCCATCGCGCCGCCATTGGGGCCGCTTACACAGCCGCTAGCCGGCAAATAACCGTCCCCAATTGCCGTGTCGATATTTTTGTACCTGGAGGCCCAATCCAGCACCGTTCTAACGAGGCCCACGGCATTGTGGTTGAACTTGGCGGCCTCAGCCTGGTTTCCTTGTTGGCCGTCACCCGCAAGCACATGTCCCGACGCGCACAAAACCAATACGGCCGAACTTAACGCAACTTTTTTTACATACATGATCAGTCCCCTGTCTATGGTCTGGTTTTTTTAAGTCCACGCCCCGGCTCAGATCGCCAGGGCTCGCACCCAGTCCAGGCGCCCTCAGGTCCTTGCTCGCAAGGCGTCCGGAGACCGGAGTGGGTTTGACGTCATACTGATGCGCGACGGGAAGACACGGAAGTGACAGGGTCCGTTTCACCGTGAAACGCGGTTTGGCCTGCCGAGAGCAATGAAGCGGCGCGGGCGCGCTCCTGGCGGCTGCTAATGGGAGATCAAGCGTAATACTGGCACAGGCGCTCTGGCCAGAATCTTCGCATTACGGTTTCAGGTTATTGTCACCCGACCGACGTGAAAACTCATACTCGAAGACGTTCGTAATGTCAGAGCCGCCTTCATCAGGCACGGACATCATCGTCAGTTGAGCCTTATCGCCCTCAAGCGCAAGGTAGGAAAAACCCCATACCATCCCTTGGGCGAAGACAGACTTGTGTTCCGGATACTTTTCATTTTGGTGTCGCATGAAGTTTGTATTCAGTGGCCGCTGTTTGGACGCTGCACCGGACAGAATTTCGACCAGTGGCTTTTGTGTGGGTGAACCCAGGGTTTCGGCACAAGAGTCGGTATGAATCTCAAGCGTGTGTTCATGCCCCACAATGTAAGCGTCGGCATAGCGGCACATTGCTGGCAACAAGAGTTCCCGCAATACACGAGCCTGCTCGAATTTACTGCCGGAGGACGACCAGATCGGGTGGTGGGCAACGACAAACTTCCAGCGTGCTGTTGATTTCTTCAATGCCTCTTCGAGCCATTGCGGTTGGCTCTTCTCGGCCCCTGTCAGTGGTTGAACGTGGTAGTCGGGCACTTCGATATTGCCGAGTGAGCCCTCAGATCCATCTTCATTGAGCGTATCTTCGCGTACCGGAACCGATGCAAGAAGCATGCTCGTGTCAATGATGAACAATTCAACGTCGCCGTTGGTGCCGGCCGGCCTGACGGAATAATATGGCCCGTCCATGTAGAAGCCTGGCTCTTGTTCCAGGTATTCAATCTGGGCGAATCCGCCTGCTCGCGATGTTTCCCAGTCGTGGTTGCCGAGCGTCACATAGGTCTTGTACGAGGTCGGCGACCTGACCATGTTGCCAAATGGAATTTCGAGCATGTCCCTGAATCGCTGTGCGTCATCGACGCCGTCAGCGCCAAGGGTCGCGCCGGAGGGATAGATATTGTCGCCAACCAGAATGCCAAAATCGCAAACAGCCGTATGGTTGCAATAGTCAGACATCGCTTTGGCAACATCCTGCATGCCTGACGCGGGCACAACGCCACCCGTCACTGGTGATTCCATGAACGGCCTCGCTTTGAATTCATCCGGAGGGCGACGATCTTCGAGCCATTCCTGCCATTCCGACTCCAGGTACTGCTCTTTGGTAAACAGGTCTTCGAAGTCGTCCTGATCCGGATAGTTGGGATGGTTGCCGCTGTCTCCAAAAATCAGTATGCCGGTACGAAAGTCATCGGCGGTCTCTCCTTGTGGTGTCGTTGCCTGGTTAGTGCAGGCGGACAGGGCGCCCAGGCTGAGCAGGCAAAGCAGGGTAACTCGTGTCATTTTCAGGGATCCTGTGTGGTTCGGGGTGCTACACATGCAACTTGGAATAGAAATTTCTATTATAGACAAAGTTAGAAAATTTATTTCATTTTCTGCGATAATCGTCAGCGAAGCGACTTGACGATGTCGGACGCAAACCAATTGTATAGGTAATTTTGTATGAAAAACAAAGTGTTACTTATTGCTTGCCTGGCGCTGCTCGGTGCCTGCGAGGCACAGCATTCGGAGCCAGTACCTTCCGCGGTAGCGACGCCGGATGTCGTGTCGGTTCCGGCAATAGCCGAAACGGAAGGCACGCTGATGGATGGTGCCAACGATCCGGCGATCTGGATTGACGCCAGGAATCCCGGCGGCAGCCTGATCCTTGGCAGCGGGGGCGAGGGCGCACTTGAAGTCTACTCGCTCGAGGGTAAACGCGTAGCCACGGCGGGGGTACGGCCTGCATCGCTGGTCGATGTGGCCTATAACTTTCCATTCGACGGTGAGCCAACCGACCTGGTCATGACTTACGACCCCGCCGCAGCGGAGCTGGTTGCGTTCGTTTTCGACCAGGGTCGGACGTCGCTCAGTGAAGTGTCGGAGCCGATGCCAACAGAGGCGGAAATTGAGGGGCTGTGCCTGTATCGGAGTCCCCTGAGCCAGAAGCTTTATGCATTTGCCGCGGGCGAAGGGCAATTGCAGCAGTGGGAGTTGTTTAGCGATACGAATCGCGTTCACGGGCGCCTTGTACGCACGGTGCCGGTAGGTCCCGGCGCCGCACATTGCGTCGCGGATGATCGTGCAGCGGCTGTCTATTTCACGCAGGAAACCATCGGAATTGCCCGTTTGAATGCTGAGCCTGAATCCGAGGCTGACATTGAATATTACGATCTTACAGTTCCACACGGTCGATTCGACGGCGACGTGAAAGGCATCGCGCTTTATCAACAGGAGGAAGGCGGTTACTTGATCGTATCGAGCGCGGATGAAAGTCTCCTGCAGGTTTACGAAGTCGATAGTCGGGCGCACGTTGGGACTCTGAGTGTTGCGGCACACGACGGCGTTGACGGTGCAGAAGAGTCTGAGGGTCTCGCTGCAGCTAGCTTTGCACTGCCAGGCCGGTTTGATCAGGGTATATTGCTGGTCACGGATGACAGCAACGATGGCGGCACGACCAACTACAAGCTAGTCGCGTGGCGGGATGTTGCCGCGGCGCTCCATTTGTCGACCGGCGGCGCGTATGACCCGACCGTTCCGGCGACCAGTTCCGCGATTCTCGTATCGGCAAGTGTTGCAACAGAACCCGTGCAGAGTTTCGGGGATGCCGCCGATGACCCTGCAATCTGGGTCCATCCGGAAAATCCTGGCCAGAGTCTGATCTTCGGCACACAAAAAAGACGCGGCATCAATGTCTACGACATGTCAGGCAAATTGTTACAGGCGCGCGAAGATGGCCGGATCAATAACGTGGACCTACGCTACGGTTTTATCCTGGACGGCAAGCCGGTCGACATAGTGACGGCAAGCAACCGGACTCACGATAGCATCAGCATCTGGAAGGTGGATCCGGTGTCACGCACCCTTGTTGATATTGCGGATGGCGTTGTGAGCGCGGAGATGGAAGAACCGTACGGTCAGTGCATGTACAGGAGCAAGCGTGACGGAAGTTTCTATGTTTTCATCAATGACACGGATGGCATTGTAAAACAATGGAAACTGTTCGAAAGTAGTAAAGGACGCGTCAATGCAAAGTTGGTGCGCGAATTCAGCGTTGGTTCGCAGACCGAGGGCTGTGTCGCCGACGATGAACTTGGTTTTTTGTATATCGGTGAAGAAGACGTCGCAATCTGGAAGTATGCCGCGGAACCGGATGGTTCGGAACAACGTACGCTCGTTGATCGCACTGTTGACGGAAACCTTACCGACGATGTCGAAGGCATGGCGATAATCTATGGCCCCGAAGACACGGGCTATCTGATCGCATCGAACCAGGGCGCCGATAATTATGCGGTCTATGAGCGTGGCGGCGACAATCGCTTTCTCGGCCATTTCTACATCGTCGCAGATGCGGCGACAGGAATTGACGGCGCTTCAGAAACAGACGGCCTCGATGTTACGAGCGCCAACCTTGGTCCGGCGTTTCCGCACGGTGTGCTTGTCGTCCAGGACGGGCGCAACATCTCGCCGAAGCAACGGCAAAATTTCAAGCTGGTACCGTGGGAACGAATTGCGAATGCGATGGGTCTGGAGCTGTTTGAAGGTTACGATCCGCGAGCCGACAACTGAAAACATGCCTGATCTGACGTCGAGGCAAATTAGGTGAGATCAATTCTTCGGTTTTTTGCGGCCGGTGAGGATGCGCCGAGAATTTCGGATGCTGCGAGCATCGATGCGCAGTTTCGATATCATCGGCGCAACATTATCTTCATTATCACTCTTGGCTACGGGCTCGGCTACGTGTGCCGGCTGGCGCTCAACGTCGTCAAGAAGCCGCTCATGGATGCGGGTGTTTTTACACCCGAGGAAGTGGGGTTCATTGGCTCGATGTTGCTCTACGGCTATGCCCTCGGCAAATTCAGCAACGGCATACTCGCCGACTACTCGAACGTTAAGCGCTTTTTCGCTGCAGGACTGTTGCTGTCGGCTCTGATGAATTTCGGCATGTCCCTGTCCACGGTTGTCTGGGTATCAGCCGCTCTGTGGGCGTTGAACGGCTGGTTCCAGGGATTCGGCGCGCCGGGGTGCGTCGTTGCACTCGCAAACTGGTTCAGCAACCAGGAGCGAGGTCGCTATTACGGGATCTGGAGTACCGCGCATTCCATTGGTGAAGGCCTGACCTATCTTGGCATAGCCTTCCTGATAGCCATGCCACCGAAAGGCCTTGGTTTGCCGTGGCAATTCGGTTTTTGGGTCCCGGCAACAATCTGCGTGCTCGCAGCCATACTCGTGTACATTTTTTTGCAGGATCGACCGCAAACACTCGGCTTGCCTTCGGTCGCCGAATGGCGCAACGACGGCGGGCTCGCAACCTCGGCACCGCGCGATTCCAGGAGCATTCTCAAGGATCAGCTGAAAGTCCTGACTTTTCCGTCGATCTGGATTATCGCGCTCGCAAGCTCAACCATGTATATCACGCGCTATGCGATCAATAGCTGGGGCAATGTGTACCTGCAGGAAATTCGCGGGTTTGACCTTTTCGACGCCAACCTGTTTATTTTTCTCAATACCGCGGCGGGTATTCTCGGCTGCGTTGCTTACGGTTACATGTCTGACAAGTGGTTTAATGCACGTCGGCCGCCCACGAATCTTATTTTCGGTCTCATGGAGCTGCTGCCGCTGTTCGTAATTTTTTACGGCCCGGCGAATCATTTCGTACTGGCGACCGCGTTGGTTGTTTACGGATTCGGCCTGAGCGGCATCCTTGCCTCGCTGGGTGGACTGTTTGCCATCGATATAGCGCCGAAAAAAGTAGCGGGGGCGGCGATGGGTTTCATCGGCATTTTCAGTTATATCGGTGCAGGCCTGCAGGACTATATCAGCGGCAGTTTGATTTATAACAGCGAGGTTCAAGTCATTTTCTCCATGGGTGAAGTAACACCAACGGTTTATTTTTACGACTATTCGACGCCGATCCTGTTCTGGGTAGGTGCGTCGGTCATTTCAGTTGTGTTGGCTACCAGCCTTTGGAATGTACATGCGAGCGACTGAGGTTCCGCACTTGACGAAAGCAGCACGTCACTTTGTAATCTTTTTGGGTCTGTTTGCCGGCCTCTCTGCATGTACTACAGACGACAAGACGGACTACTGCAAGAATCACTATGTTTATCATCAGCAACATCGGGATGCCATTGCGTCACTCGATATAACGTTGCTCGATGATGGAATCATGCAAAGCGAAATGCAGGTACCGAGAGACTCGCTGCTAAGATTTGCAGGGACGGCATCGCTTGATACGCTGTCAGATTCCGATGCGGTATTCCAGGTCAACACCGACACGCAATGCGCGCCCGGTGAGTCCACTGTGGATAACAGCGGAGAGCGTCTGGTGCTGACTTACAAGACCGTCTGTGGGGCGGGCAACCGGATTACTGCAGTTAATGTCACCGTGTTTGACCTACTGCCGGACCTTGACGAAATGTTAGTGTCTGTCTCTACTACGGCGACTGAGAAAACGTTTGCCATTAGCCGCCAATGCCCGAACCCGATTTTTCGCCTGAGGTAGGACCGTATATTGACCAAGGAAACAGACCGACTTGAATTTGCCTGCGACGTGGCCAAGACCGCGGGCACTGTGGCATTGGAGTACTTTGCCGATCTCGGTGCATTGACCGTGCGCAGTAAAGGTGTCCAGGACATGGCGACAGAGGCGGACATCAATACGGAAAAAGTCATTCGGCGCGAAATTGCGAAGGCATATCCGGACGATGCATTTTTGGGTGAGGAGAGCAGCGAGTCATTCGCGATCAAACCGGGCGCAGGCACCTGGATCGTCGATCCCATCGACGGTACGCAGCCGTTTATCAGCGGTATGCGAACCTGGTGCGTATCGATTGCGTACTATGCGGACCGGAAACTGCAGGTGGGGGTGGTCTACGACCCGACCTCGGACGAACTGTACGCGGCGAGGCGCGGTGGCGGCGCAAGTTTGAACGGCCACCCGATGCGCGTCGCGGAGGTGTCGAGCCTGGGAGCGGGCCTGGTTGGAATCGGCTACTCAACCCGTGTGACGCCCGAAGAAAGCGTACATCCGTTGCTGAACCTGCTAAAAGCAGATGGCATGTTCCACCGATGTGGCAGTGGTGCATTGAGCCTGGCCTATGTCGCCGCGGGTCGATTGATCGGGTATTTTGAACCCCACATGTGTCCCTGGGATTTCGCTGCAGGCGCATTGCTGGTGCAAGAGGCAGGTGGCTTGACCAACGACTGCCTGCCAACGGAGCAAACCCTGATCGACGGCGGCCCGGTGCTTGCTGCAGCCGGCGGCGTCTATGACAAACTTGAAGCCTGCTGCGTGCCGGAAATCTTGTAGGAGCGCCACCCTCGGCGCGGATTTCTGAAACGGATCGCGGCAAGATGCCGCTCCTACGGTTACGGCAATTTAGGCGCCGAGATAAATGAATGCAGGTTTTCGAGGCCTAATCGGGCGTACTTTGCGGGTGCTGCGACGCTCGGGTCCTGTTCTGCCTCGACCACGATCCAGCCACCGTAATTTGCAGATCGCAATGCAGTAAAAATGCTGCCGTAGTCCACAGAACCGTCGCCCGGAACGGTGAATACGCCGTCGAGTACTGCATCCAGGAAGCTGCTGTCCCGGTTCTGGCAGGCGCGTAGCAAGGGCGCGCGTACATCTTTGCAATGGACGTGTCCGATGCGGTCTGCGTACACATTGGCAAGCTCGGTCGGGTTTGCATTGGCAAAAGCGGCGTGCCCGGTATCGAGTAGCAGGTAGACGTCGTCACTCGTTGCCTCCATGAGTGCTTTGATATCCTCATGCGACTGGACCACTGTTCCCATGTGGTGGTGGTAGCATAGTTTCAGACCGTTTTCGGCAGAGAATCGAGCGACCTCTGAGAGCTTGTCAGCAAACCGGCGTTGTACGTCCACCGACATTCGGGGGCGTCGCGACAGGCGGATCTCTTTATCGGAATGGACACAACCTGTAACTTCCGCAAAAATCAGAACGTCACAATCCATGGCACGCAGCAGGTCTGCATGTTTCTGCATGGCTTTTATTTCCTCACTGGCACTACGCTTGAGCAGCTGACCGCTATACCAGCCCGAAACCAGGGAAAGCTCGTGCGCTGCAAGCAATGGCTTGAGTTCCGCGGGATTACGAGGAAATTTATGGCCCAGTTCCACACCGTCGTAGCCGGCTGCAGCGGCATCCGACAAACAATCCTGCAGAGAAAAGTTTGCACCGACGTATTGCAAGTCGTCGTTGCTCCAGGTAATCGGGTTGATTCCGAACGAGACGCTCATGCTGTTATGGCCTGGTGTACGTTGGCTTGCCGTCAATTGCGTTTGTCACGATAGTCCCGGTAGGCGGACTTTACATCGGCATTGTCCGAGACCGCTGCCACGGGAACATCCCACCAGGTGCCGCCTTGTTCCGTCGAAAGGACCGGGTGCGTATCAATAACCACGACCGCTGTACGAGGCGCAGCTTTCGCGCGCGCGAGTGCTGCACCCAACCCGGAAATATTCGGCACCTTTTGCGCGACTGCTCCGAGCGATGCTGCATGTGCAACAAAATCAATGCGCGGCACGGTTTTCGAATTTGCGTAACTCGTGTCCAGCATATTGTTGTAAGCCTTGCCACCGAGCGAGGTCTGCAGCCGGTTGATGCACGCAAAACCGCGATTATCAAACACAACGATAATGAGTTTCAGGTCGAGGGCAATTGAGCTCGCAATTTCCGAGTTGAGCATCAGGTAGCTGCCGTCGCCGACGGTTACAACAATGTCGCGCTCGGGTGTGGCCAGTTTTGCGCCCATTCCCCCGGCAATTTCATAGCCCATGCACGAATATCCGTACTCAACGTGATAGCTGTTGCTGTCCGCTGCACGCCAAAGCTTGTGCAACTCGCCCGGCAGCCCGCCGGCGGCACAGACGATGGTTGCGTTGTCCGGAAATTGCTCCGCAATGACACCGAGTACCTGCGCATCGGTTGGCAGGTCCGTTTGAGTAATGGTGATTGCGGCGTCGTAAACCTCAGCCCACTTCGATTTCAAACTTGCGGCCCGCCGCAGCCAGGCCGGATCTGTGTGGCTTTCTGTAAGACGAGCGCCCAGTTCCTCAAGACAGCGGTTGGCGTCGCCACGTAGCGCAATAGCGTTGCGTTTTCCGAGATCGTGCCGGGCCACGTTGATGCTGAGGAGTTCGCAGCCGGGTTTGCGAATCAGCAGCCCGGACCCGGTCGTGAAATCCTGCAGCCGTGTACCTATCGCAATGATCAGGTCAGCGTTTGCCGCGAGTTCATTTGCGGCATTCGTGCCGGTTACGCCAAGCGCGCCGACGTTGCGCACATGCTGCCAGCTAAGAGCACCTTTCCCCGCCTGGGTCTCGGCCACCGGGATGTCCAGCCGTGTGGCAAATTCTGCGAGCGTGTCCGCTGCGTCCGAGTAGAGGACGCCGCCGCCTGCGATGATCAGTGGTCGCCTGCTTTTTGCTATCAGCATCTCGGCGGCTGCAAGCGCCCGCAAATCCGGACCGGCTCGATCGCGACTGTGTTCCCGCCGTGCAAAAAAGTACTCCGGGAAGTCATAGGACTCTGCCTGCACATCCTGCGGCAAGGCCAATGTCACGGGTCCACATTCCGCCGGGTCGAGTAGTACCCGGATTGCGTGCGGCAGGCTTTGCAAAAGCTGCTCGGGCCGCGTGATCCGGTCCCAGTAACGGGATACTGGTTTGAAGCAATCATTCGCCGTAATTGTCGGGTCCGAAAAGTCTTCGAGCTGCTGCAGGACCGGGTCCGGCAGTCGACTGGCGAACGTATCGCCTGGCAGCAGGAGCAGCGGCAGCCGATTAACGTGCGCGACGGCTGCGGCAGTCACCATGTTGGTGGCACCCGGGCCGACCGAGGTGGTACAGGCCATCAGACGACGGCGTTTGCTCGCTTTCGCATAGGCAATCGCGGCGTGCGCCATGGCCTGTTCGTTGTGCGCGCGGTAGACCGGCATTTCCGCTTGCATGTCTTCGAGGGCCTCACCAATGCCTGCGACGTTGCCGTGACCGAAAATTGCAAAAATACCGCGTAGCAATTGCTGCGGTGCGCCGTCAATTTCCGTGTACTGTGCGGCGAGATAGCGGATCAGGGCCTGTGCCGTTGTCAGTCGTATTTTGCCTTTCACAATTGGTCCCGTGCCGTGCCTGGAGTTTCGTTGGCACCCGCATTGGCTGCCGCGACAGTCACTGATGCATCCATCCAAAGTCGAATGATGGCAAGGTAGTTTCGGGCAACGTCGCGAATAACCGTTTTGTCGTCACAGTCGCCATTGAACCACTGTCGCGCGGACTCGCCAAAGATGCTGCGGCCAACGGCGAAACCTTTACAGACTGGAAACTGGCTGGCCACCTCAAAACTTTGCTTGAGTTCACTTTCCGGCGCATCGAGTCCAAGCAGTAACACGCCGCGGCACAATGGATCGTAGCGCTCGATCACGGCGGCGACGCCCTGCCAGCCAGCGATAGTCTGGGATTCCAGCTTCCACCAGGCAGGTAGTACGCCGAGATTGTAAAAGCGTCGCATCACATTTGCGGTGGTTTCGTGGTTACACGCCTGGCCCGAATTGCTGCTGATCACCTCAAGCAATAGTTCGCGACCGAGCGCCTGGCAGTCGTCGCTGAGTTCCCGGACGCGCCGTTCCTGTTCCAGGCGTAAGGACATATCGTCGTCCGGATGATAGAAAACGAGGCACTTGACCACATGCGACGCCGGCCAGCGCGTAAGGGGCAGGCCAAAATTATTCTGCGGATCGAAATTCACCGGCCTGGAACCGGGAATTTCAACCGGCCGGCCGATCCACCATTGCTGTTGTGTGAACCGATCAAGAATGTCGGAGCCGTAGCGGTCGTCAAGTATGATTCCGAGGTTGTTCGCGTCGCCCCGTTCGGCGGCTACCTGTTCGACAGCTTTCGCCACCAGCGCCTTGAATTCCGAGATTCGTGTTCCTGCTGCGTCCAGCGAAATATCCAGCTCCTCCAGTTGTCGCCGGTGATCGAACGCGAGGATCATCAGCGGGCAGGCTACTTTTGCGCGCGTCGAAACTGCATGCAGGTAGCGGATTTTCTGGTCTTTGTCCGGTCGCTCGACCTGGTCCGAGCGCTGCATATAGTCTTCGAGTTCAATGGCGGTCGGCATCGCCGGTGTGCAGGCATGCCTCGATACCACTAGCGCTCCACAGGCATTGCCCGCGGTGGCACACTCCTGCCAACTCTTGCCTTGCAGCCAGGTATGCAGAAAGCCGCTCAGGAAAGCGTCCCCGGCGCCCAGCACGTTAAGCACATCGACCGTGGCGCCGCGAACGCTGATACCGGCGTCGATCGAGTCGGGTATTTTCCCAGCGAATATCGTGCAACCGAGTGGCCCGCGTTTCAGGACGATTGCTGCGCTGCTTTTCTTGCGGATCGCGCGCAAGGACTGCAAGGTGTCGGATGTACCGCCTGCAATCTTTATTTCTTCTTCCGTACCGACGATGAGGTCGCAGTCCTTGAGCAGGCCCTGGAGACGTTCCGTCACGACGCGGGATTCCACAAAACGCTCTTCGCCCGCACCGGCGGCTGTGAGGCCCCAGAGCACCGGCCGGTAATCGATATCGAGAATGACCAATGTTGACCGATTTTTCGCGTAGCGCACGGCCAGGCGAACTGCGTCCAGACTTTGTTCGGTGGAAAGATGCGTGCCGGTAATGGCCAGTGCGCGGCTGGAGCCGATAAAC
>DDIS01000085.1:76349-101445 GCA_002338615.1 Proteobacteria bacterium UBA1844
GGAGCCGATAAAATCTGCGTCGAAGTCTTCGGTTGTGATGCCGAGGTCAGCACAGTTTTCACGATAGAAAATATGCGGAAACGAATTCTTGCCGGCAATGCCAAGTATTACCAGTGCAGTGAGGCGGGTCAGATCCGTGGTCACGTGGCTGACATCGACACCTTCCCTCGCAAGCGCCTCGCGCACAAAACGCCCCATATGTTCGTTGCCGACTCGCGTGAGCATGGCAGAACGTGTGCCAAGGCGCGCAAGACCGGCTGCCAGGTTGCCCGATGAGCCTCCAAGGTACTTGGCAAAACTTTGCATGTCCTCAAGCCGGCCGCCGAATTGCTCGCCGTACAAATCGACCGCCGCGCGCCCGAGGCAAATGACGTCCAGTGTCTTGTCTGTGCTCACGGCGTCAAACGTCAGGATTCCAGAACCTGGCGTTCTCGCTCATGATCCACCGGTGCTCCTCGGTGAATTCCGGCACTGTATAGCGATCATCGGGCAAGTGCCGGATAACCCACGAGTAGTACATACCGTAGCCGGGTGCGGCGCATTGGGCATGATCATTTTCATCGACAATCTTGACCGTATCGAAATTTCGTACCTTTAGGACAGTTTCACCGAGCTCGCCGTGCCCATAACCCTGCGGTTCGGTAAATCGGTAATGATAGATTTCGGGTTGCGCGTGGTGGTGCGGCGGGTAGCTTGACCAGCCACCCTGAAAGGTGATGACCTCACCAAGGACCAACTCGGTATTCGCGTCTGAATTCGAACCATCGAAAATTGTACGTACGTACCTCAGGCAACGGTCATTGACCTGGCCTTTGCCACGGGGCTCGTTGGCAACATCTTCCGGATTGAAAACCCGCGCTGCAAATGGCTTGTTGTTGCTGCAGGAATACACCGTGAATTCAGTGTCGCGTGCAAACGTCATACTGAGGTCCGTGCCTGCACACATATGCAAGCAGCTGGCCGACTCGTCAAACAAGGAGTGACGATCAAAATCGAATTCCAGGTCAGAAACTCGACCCTGCACGGCGCCATCCATCAGCAGCCAGGCACACTCCTGGTCTGTTGTCAGCTCGATGCTGCTGCCTGCCGGAAATTTTTGCACCTGCACGGTAATCGGCACGGTTTGGTGCGCGTCGTTTTCGGCCGTAATGGTCGTAGTGCCGCTGGGGAAACCGTCGCGGTATTTAGTGATGTGGTTGTTCATTGCAGTCCTCACGCCGTTCTCAAACAAGCTCGGCGTTCTGATCGAGTGCCCGCTGCTCGACATTAATCCAGTCCCGGGTCCGGTTTGACAGTTCAACGGCAGCGCTGAGCTGTTGCACCCTGCAGCCGTTCCGGATATCCGAAAATACGGGTTCGCCCGACGCAATACTATTGATCAGGTTCCAGACCTCGATGACTTTCAGGTCGTTGATGCCCAGGCCATGTCCGGGTGCGGGGCAAAAAGCCGCATAGGGCGGATGTTGGGGTCCGGCAAGAATGGTGCGAAAGCCACGCAGCCGGGCAGGGCCCTGCGATTCGTAAAGGCGCAGTTCGTTCATCCGTTCCTGGGCAAAGAAAATGCTGCCTTTGCTCCCGAATATTTCGAAACCGAGATCACATTTGGTGCCGGTTGCAATACGACTGAACTCCATCGTGCCCGGGCAACCACTACTGAATTTGCAAAGTATTTGTGCAATATCCTCGTTTTCGACTTCCCTGCTGTTTCCGCTTACAGGATCTTTCCGATGCGTATGCACCGTACTCAGTTGTCCGAATAAAGCAGAAATCGGACCGAGCAGATACTCGGCCATATTGATCAGGTGCGTACCGAGATCCGCCAGCGCACCCGCGCCACCCTGGCTCCTGAGGCAGCGCCAGCTGAACGGAGTCGCCGGGTCAGCCATGTAATCTTCCTGGTACCACCCCCGAAAATTGAAAATCTCACCCAGTTCACCGTTGCGAATGAGCTCGCGAGCCACCGTGATGAGCGGATTGCACATGTAGTTGAAACCCATGGAGGTCCGTACTTCTGCCCTGGACGCAGCATCGCGGAGTGCGACGGCGTCGCTTGCAGTAAGCGCCAGCGGTTTCTCACAATGCACATGTTTGCCGGCCAGGATAGCCGCCATGGCCATCTCGCGGTGCAGGTGATTCGGTGTGCAGATATTCACCACGTCGACCTCCGGGTGTGCACACAGCGCCGCCCAGTCGTCACCCGCCGATGCAAATCCCCAGGCTTCTGCAGATCGCTTCGCATTGTCCAGGTTCGCATCGACAAGGTAGCGCAGGCGTGGCGCATCACGCTCGCCGAAAACCGTGCCGACCGAGCGCAGGGCAATAGCGTGCGCCTTGCCCATGAAGCCGGTGCCGATCAAACCAAACCCGAGACTGCTCACTTTAGATTCCTGCTACCTGTGCAATACCGTGAAGACCACGCAATGTTTGGCCGATTACACGAACGTTACGACCAGCTTCGTACTTTAGCGAAATAGAATAAATTTTTCAATTATGATAAAAAATGAAAAAAATCTTCGATTCAGGTGCCACCGGGGCTGACAGAAGCAAAAAGGACATCCACCTAAACGGCGACGGGTGCGGCTGTTTGCAGGGACTTCTGTGCCGCGTCGGCGAGTTGCAAGGCCCTCACACCGTCGTTGCCGGATGGGATATCCAGAGCGTCGCCGCCAAGAGCGCGCAGGAACCGGTCGAGCTGAATCCGATAGGCATCGGCATATCGTTCGAGAAAAAAGGGTAGCGCGGGTTCTGTGGCGAACCCATTGGCGTCCGCTCTCTCCAGACGGGTCTGCGTGGCATTCGCAACCCTGAGCAGGCCCCCGGATCCGAACACTTCAATGCGTTGGTCATAACCATAGGTGCAGCGGCGCGAGTTCGTTATCTGGCACAACCGCCCGGACGGGGTACGCAATACGGCGATCGCAGTGTCCACATCACCGGCAACGCGGATGTCGTCACTCGCGAGTGCGCTGCCAGTCGCATACACCTGGTCCGGCTCCTCACCCAACAACCACCGCCCCATATCGAGGTCATGAATCATCATGTCGCGAAACAACCCGCCGGAACGAGCGATGTAGTCAGCAGGCGGCGGCGACGGGTCGCGGCTGGTAATAGATATAACTTCCACATCGCCTATCTGGCCCGCGCGTATTTCCGAATGCAGCTTGTCAAAAGAAGGATCGTGACGGCGATTGAAACCGACACAGAGACGAACCGCATGTTGCTGGGCGATGTCGACGCAACGCTGGGCCGCCGCCGCATCCAGGTCCAGCGGCTTTTCGCAAAAAATGGCTTTCTTCGCTTTGGCCGCGCGTTCTACGAGGTTTGCATGGGTATCGGTTGAACTTGCAATAAGCACAGCATCGACAGCGCGGTCGTCGAGTAAACGATCAAGACTCGCAACTCTTGCATTACATCGTTGCGCAAGATCTTTGGCTGCGGCCTCGATCGAATCCGAGATATACAGCAGGCGCGCTCGCGGGTTTCGCGCAAGATTTGCCGCATGTATCTGACCAATGCGGCCCGCGCCGATAACGGCGATACCGATCATTTTTTCTTGCCCTCCACTTTTTCTTGCCCATTGCCATAGCGGTATGCGTAGCTTATTACCAGCGTTTGCGCGATGCACATCGACGCTGTCAGTGAACGAAACTGGCGAACCTCTGCATCCTTAATTTCGAAGCAAACCGCAGCATCTCGCGATATTGGGCTCAAGCGACTGTCGCTGATGGCGATCAGGGATGCGCCGTTCGCCTTGGCGCGCGCTGCCACGGCGGCCGTGTCATCAGCATATGGGCGAAATGAAACTGCAATAACGACGTCGCCCGGCCCGAGCATCCAACTTTGCTCGGACGTCATGCCCGCAACGCCGTCCAGCAGAAAGGCCCGTTTCTCTACGTGACTTAGTGAATACGCAAGGTACGCAGCGACGGGAAAAGCCCGCCTTACTCCTGCGAGGTACACCGTTTCGGCCTTGTGCATCAGTTCGACCGATTGTTCGAGATCTTCCGATCGCGCCACATCGCGCAGGTGTTCAAGCGCGATTATGTTGCTCTCGACGAAGTCGTGTAGCACGTTGTGCGGCGACAACCAGTCGGTTTCGTCGGCACGATCGCGGAATTGGCGAATGCGTTCTGAATAGCTCGGGCTAGGTGCCGAATTCAAGATTTCATCACGAAACAGGCGTTGCATGTCGCTAGCGCCTCGGTAGCCGAAGACCTTCGCAAAACGAACAATAGTCGAGGGCTGAACGTCGCAACGACCGGCAATAACGGACAAGGTCTCCAGCGCGACATCATTGGGATTATCAATCAGATAACCTGCGACCTGCTTGAGGCGCGGGCTCAGATTCTCATAGCTGCGGGTAATCTCCTTGCGGAGATCGTCCAGGTTGCCAGGTGGCGATTTTGTCATCGGAAAAAGCTCCGTTCGGGCGGGTTCCGGCCGCAGTGAAACATATTTTTCAAGGCTGGAATAGATATTTCAAGCGCATCAAATCAATTGGCAGGACTCGCATGAAACGCCAGATCGCACGGCTTGCGCCAACGATTACCAGTATAGAATATTTTTTCTAAAACTTTTACAATTCGAAATATCTATTCTATACTGAGTTAGGTTGATTATTCGTTACCGGTACTGGGGGACGTTGTGGACACAAAGAATCCTGCCTGCTCGAGCAGGCAAACTGGAACATCAAGGACAAGCGCAATTTACCTGCGACTGGTTGCGATTGGGCTGGCCGGCATTGCGGCGCTGACCCTGTCACCTTCCGTATATGCCCAGGTCGTGACAGGTGAGGTCACCGACGCGAAAAAGACCATCACTTTTGAGGGCGCTATCGTCAGCATTGAAGGAATGCGGGTTACAGCGCGCACGAACGAAAGCGGTCGCTTCCGTCTCAGTAACGTCCCGGCCGGCCAGCATACGTTGATAGTCTCCTACGTCGGTACGCCGGATACGCGCATTTCGATCAACGTTCCCGAGAGCGGTCTCGCTATGGGTGAAGTGGTGATCGGTGCAAGGACAGATACTGAACTCGAAGAAGTGATCGTCGTCGGACAGTCGGCTGCAGTAGCCGGCGCTCTGAATCAGGAACGATCGGCGGATAATCTCGTGTCGGTGCTGGACACGGATGCGATGGGACAGTTTCCGGATCAGAACGTGGCGGAAGCCTTGCGCCGTTTGACCGGTGTGAGTGTTGAGAACGATCAGGGCGAAGGGCGCTATGTTGTTATTCGGGGCATGGATCCGGACCTGAATGCAACATCGATAAATGGTGTCCGTGCAACGGCTGCCGAACCGCGCCGCGCGCTGCAACTGGATATCATCCCATCGGACGTGCTCGACGGGCTCGAGGTCAACAAGACATTGACGCCCGACATGGACGGCGATGCGATTGGCGGGTCGATTAATGTCAGAACCTTATCTGCATTCCGGCGTAAGGGAGCGTATATAAAGGCGCGCGCTGAAGGCAGCTACAATGAATACCGCGAAGAATGGAGCCCGAAAGTATCGTTTGCAGGCAGCAATATTTTCGAGATGGATGGTGACCGACGATTCGGTATCGCAGGGGCTATCAGCTACAACGATCGCTCCTTGCAAGTCGATAACAACGAAGCAGACGATTGGTCGGAAGCGGACAACGGCGCGGACTTTATGGAAGAATTCGAGCCTCGTATGTACCTCGTAGATCGTGAACGAATTGGCGGCGCTCTGAATTTCGACCTCGACATTTCCGCATCGACGACCCTGCATCTGTACACACTCTACAGCGACTTCAAGGACACGGAGGTTCGCTACGCAACCACGTACAAACTGGACGGCCTCGACGAGGGGACTGTTTCGAACACCAGCGCGGACTACGGTGAAGCGGAACTTGAACGTACCACCAAGGATCGTGACCAGTCCGCCGATAATCTTTCCATCTCACTCGGTTCCGAAACACAACTCGAAAACTGGCTGATTGCAGCGAACGTTGGTTACTCAGCAGCATCGGAGTTAACCGCGAACGAGGTAGAAAGCGCCTGGGTCGCCGAGTTTGAAACCGATGACGGCATCATCGCCGCCGGCCAGCCGGTGTTGAGCGTTAATCGGGCCAATAACCAGATACCTTTGATCCAGTCTGGGTACACGGCTTCGTTAAACGATGCGTCATTATTCGAACTGGATGGTATGGAGTCCAAGTACGAAAAAAATGATGATGACCAGCTGACTCTGCAACTCGACGCGACGCGCGCGACCGAATTTGGCGAGCTAAAGTTTGGTGTCAAGTCCCGGATTCGTGAAAAGACTGCGCAGGACAACAGGGGCGTATTTTCCGGGGATGGTAGCTTGTTCCTCAGCGATGCTCTGGATGCTGATGGCGCGTCCGCCTACGGTTTCCCAAATACTCTGAATCCCGTACCGAACCTTGCCAGCGTACGGTCGATTTTCGCATCCGGCACCGGCCTCGAGTTCGAAGCTGTGGACAGCGAGATCGACTCCAATGTTGGCGATTTTACTTACGACGAGGACGTTCTCGCGGCGTACGGAATGGGCAAATGGGATACGGACAGGCTGACAATTATAGCGGGCGTACGGGTTGAATGGACCGATGTTGACAATCGTGGCAACGAGGTGGAGCTGATCGAAGAGGGCGAAATCGTCGATGGCGTTCCCCTGGCTGAGGATACGGTATTCATCACGCCGGTACGGCAAACAGATTCCTACAGCGACGTATTGCCCAGTATCAACCTGCGTTTCAATTTCAGCGAAGATTTGATCGGCCGAGCTTCTTTGCATCGCGCCGTCGTCAGGCCTGGCGTCGAGTTTGTCGCGTTCCGTGTTGCTATCGAAGACAACGAAGCGGAACTGGGCAACCCGGACCTGAAGCCTTATCGTGCCTGGAACGCCGATGCGTCGATTTCCTGGTACCCGACCGAGTTAAGCGTCCTGTCCGGTGGCATCTTCTATAAAGAAATAGAAGATTTCGTGTTCGTGCAGACGCTTGACGACTATGCATGGCAGGATCGCGTTTTCGATGAGGCAGTTATTGCGCAGAACGGCGACGATGCAACGGTATTCGGCGTTGAGCTGACCTATCAGCAGCACTTCGGCTTCCTGGGCGCACCGTTTGATGGCTTTCTGGTTGCATTCAACTATACCTATGTCGATTCCGATGCCGATACCGGGGAGCGCAAAATCAACCTACCCAAACAGTCTGAAAATATCGGCAGCTTCCTCATCGGCTACGATAAGTACGGTCTCGACCTGCGACTGGCGATCAAATATCGCGACAAGTACCTCGACGAACTCGTAGAGCCTGGCCTCGATCGATTCACTGACGAGCATTTGCAGTGGGACTTCACCGCAAAGTACCGTTTCTCGGAGAATTGGCTGCTTTATGCGGAATTTGCCAACCTCGGCGATGAGCCGGAGTACTACTATGCCGGCAAAACAAGCCGCATGTACCAGTATGACGAGTTCGGCACGACCTCGGTCGTAGGTATTCAGTACAACTTCCAGTAGCAAACGAAAGTTGTACGACTGGCATTGTGCCGCGATCTGGTAGGAACCAGATCGCGGCGTCAAGAACTCCTGCAGGAACACCTGCCACAAAGCGCCATCCTGGCTCGCTTCGCTCGGGCCGCATGCTAAACTCCTCGGCAGGTCAATTAATCCTGGACGAGGAACTACCATGCGCGAAGCTGTCATCGTTTCCACCGCTCGCACAGCCCTTGCGAAGTCCGTGCGCGGCACATTCAACAACACGCACGGGATCACCCTGGCTGGCCATGCTTTGCAGCATGCGATCGGGCGTGCCGGGGTGGATCCTGCAGAGGTCGAAGACGTTATCGTCGGTTGCGGGCACCCCGAAGGTGCGACCGGCTTTAATATTGCGCGCAATGCAGCGATAGCGGCTGGGTGTCCGGTGTCAACCGCGGGCACGACAATCAATCGATATTGTTCATCCGGCCTGCAGGCTATTGCAGTCGCGGCCGGGCGCATCGTCGTCGAACAGGTTCCGGTAATGGCGGCCGGTGGTGTTGAATCTATCTCCCTTGTGCAACTAGGCGGACATTTCAACAAGTTCCATGCCACCGACGAAGAAGTTTTTGCGCGTATGCCGCAGCTATGGATGACGATGATAGAAACCGCGGAGATTGTTGCCGAACGTTACAAGGTGTCACGCGAAGCACAAGACGAATTCGCGTTATCAAGCCAGCAACGTACGGCTGCCGCACAAGAGGCTGGCCGCTTCGCAGACGAGATAGTGCCGCTGACGACGTCCTGGAAAAAAGTGGACCGGGAAACCGGTGCGGAGTCTTTCGAAGAGCGCACGGCCGACAAGGACGAGTGCAATCGACCGGATACCACGCTGGAAGGGCTGGCCAGCTTAAAGCCCGTGTTCAAGGACGGGCAGCAGGTCAAGCTTGGCAAATACATCACTGCCGGCAATGCGAGTCAGTTTGCGGATGGCGCAAGTGCCTGTGTTTTGATGGAAGCCAAGGAGGCTGTGCGCCAGGGTATCGAGCCGCTCGGTGCGTTGCGCGGCTTTGCCGTACATGGTTGCGAGCCGGACGAAATGGGCATCGGACCGGTATACGCGGTGCCACGCTTGCTCGAGCGGCATGGTCTTAAAGTCGACGATATCGATCTCTGGGAATTGAATGAAGCCTTCGCGAGCCAGGCCCTGTACTGCCGTGACAAGCTGGGGATCGATCCTGAAAAGCTTAATGTCAATGGCGGTGCAATATCGATTGGCCATCCTTACGGCATGACCGGCGCGCGCTGTGCGGGCCACTTGTTGCTGGAAGGCAAGCGTCGCGGCGCGCGCTACGGCGTGGTTACGATGTGTGTCGGTGCGGGCATGGGTGCTGCAGGTCTGTTTGAAATTTTTTGAAGCACAGCCCGCGAATGCTTAGCCCGGCAAATCCGCAACAGCACGGTGCGCCTGGCTGATTGCGGTATTGGTATCTGCGGATGCACCTGCATCGGAATTCGCGATAGCGATGCGGCCAAATGTCTGCCTGCCTATCACCCAGGGCTTGTCAGCCTCGCTTGGCCAATCCGGTTCCCACAATAGCCCCGGATTGTAGGCGTAGCCGTGTGACCAGCGATTGACCGTAATGCCGGCGATATCCCGCTCCACGTCGAAACCCGTATTGCCGAGGGCTGCATCGAGTTGTGCATAAACATGCTCCTCGTAAGTTTTGAATGCGGTGGTGAGCAACTGCTGGCGCCCGGCGCGCCATTGCTCGGGGCCACGGATATCCTCGAAGTACGGTACGTGACACATGTGCAATGCCATCGGATCGTCGGGAGAGGCGCCGAATTTATAGTCGCCCATTGAAACCGGGTAGTCGAGTTCAACCTGCTTGTAATAGTCATTCGTGTAATAAACGAATGACGCACCGAGTTCAGACAATGCGCGCCAGTTTTTCGCCATGACCTTGGTATATACCAGCGGAATTTTGACGTTGTACTGCAAACCTTCAACCTGTGCTTCGGAAAGTTCAGGGCAAAGGTAGGGAATTGCACTGTTGTAACAGGCCATGATGCAATGCTTCGCGCGCACCGCGTGTGCAGTGCCATGTGTCACATACGTAACTTCCACCCGCTTTTCGTTGGCCGTATGCGCTGCGTTTACGACCGTGCTGTTCAGCCTGATGCGTGTGGCGGCCCCCGGCTTATCCAGTTGTGTGTAGTCCAGCTTCGCCGTAACGACATCTTCCATGCTGCTACCCGGTAGTGCATCGGGCAGCAATGCGCGTACCAGGAGGCGCGCAACCGAGGCATTGCCGTCCGGAAAATGGAATATATAGGGCTCGTCGCCGCGATGACCGACGCGCGGCATCGTGTATGCGAGCCCGGGCATGCCACCACCATCGTCATAACCCTGCACCTGGATAGCGGGAATTTCTTCGATACCGACGCACCAGAAACTGATGCCCCAGCGACGATACATTTCGAGCACCTGCTGATCCATTCTTGCGTAGTCTTTCAGGAACTCGTAGTAGCTGATGTTGCTGAGCAGCCTGGCTTTCTCGTCGCGACTCATACCGGGCAAGTAGTCACGTTGTTCCGTAAAAATTCGCACGAGGTCCGCCTTTGCCCGGTCGGACATCGGTGTTCGTGCTGCGAAGTCCTTCCACGGTATATCGCCATAGCCGACGGCAACGGCCTGCCGCCCGTAGGTTTTCTGATCAAACACAACGGCTTTGCTAAGTTTCATCGAGGCGTACAGGTCCTGATCGTAGTACTCATAAAAACGCTGTAAATCGACGCCAATCCCGGCAAGCAGTTGCCGGGCAACTTCCGTATACGCGGAAGGCGTATCGATGGACTCGGTTCCGCCGTAGGCTATTCGTGTTTTTCCGTTCACGGAAAACTCGTTGCGCTTTGCGTGCCCACCAAAGTCGTCATGATTGTCGAGCAGCAAAATACGCGCGTCCGGGTGGGCCTTGCGATAGAACCAGGCGCATGACAAACCGCTGATGCCTGCGCCGGCAATCACCAGGTCAAAGTCGTCTTCAGCAGGTGGTGCGCGCCAGGCTTGCCCCGCGACCCGGGCATGCATGGTTTCCCAGGAACCATCGTGGTTGCCTCGCAGCCCGGTCAGTGCTGGTGGGTAGTAGCGATCTGTCGCCTGCTTCGACGTGGGATCAGACCCGAAAACCTCGGCCCAGGGAGTAAACAACGAGCTGCCAATCGCAACCTGGGTGCCGTTTAGAAAGTCCCGTCGAGTAATTTTGCAGGTCATGCACGAAGCATAGCCGATTCGGCGGCCTGGAGTGTCCTGCCTCGGTGGCTCAGCGAACCAAAGAGACAGGACCTTGATGGAGCTTACTGCTTCGGCGGATTGACTATCTGGACTATCTGGCTTTAGCGCTTGCCACCCGCGCCGAGCTCGCCGGCCGCTTTGGCAGCCCGCAATACCGGGTAGTGCTGGGTGAATACAAAGTCATCGGCAGCGGCTCCCGCGTGACAGGCATTGCAGGACTCGGTTGCAAATTTTTCAGCCGTGTCGGTCAAACCCTTGAGATCGGGCGTGCTGAAGCTGAAGTACGCCCAGTTTCCGGGTTCATCGGCAAAAAGTTTGCTGCTTTTGATCGTCGCCGCGAGACCGATAAAGTTTCCCGGAAAGTAGCCATTGCCACTGGCAGAGGCTTTGACGCCAACATCGACCAGCTCTTTCACGAGTATCGTTCCGTCACGAAACGTACCGTTTTTCTTCCAGTGTGCCCAGCTTTCGGGATCGATGTAGACGTTATGAAATTCGGGGAACGCGGCCTTGCCGTCATTCAGTTCGTTCGGGGTTACCGGTGCGCCGACGAACACCCATTCGCGATAATCGGTCGGCCGCTCAAGTTTTCCATTTTTGAATTTGAAATACTCATCAGCCGAGGCGACGCTCATCGCGAGTGCTGGCATTGCAAATGCAAGAAGCATGCGGAGAATTGAAATATTGATCCGTTGTTGAAACATGACTAGGCTCCCGTAAGAAATGACGAGCACTATCGCTCGCCGGTATTGATGGCAAAATAGTGTATGCAATGCGGCTCCACCAAACGCGCACCCTGAGGATCGAAAAAGTGACTGAGAGGCTCAACGAACAGGGCGGTTTTGATGTCCTCAGCGACGTACTGGAGACGCTCCGCTTTCGCGGATCTATTTTCTTCCAGTCGGACCTTGCTGCGCCGTGGGGGATCTCGCTGGCAACCAGCGGCATTCCGCGCTTTCACATCGTCTTGTCCGGTGAGTGTTTTGTCGGCTCCGACGAGGAGGACGTTTTGCACGTCCGGCCAACTGACATCGTCATGCTGCCGAACGGCCACTACCATTGGATAGCAGACCGTCCCGGCCGACAAATGGTCGCGGATAGCCGCGCAGGCGAAGCCTGCGAGCTTGGCAACCCATTGTTTCAGCAGGGAGAAATTACGAACCGAATCATGTGTGGCATTGTCCACTACGATCAGGATTCGCCGCACCCGATCCTGGAGAGTTTGCCGCGGCTACTCCACTTTCCGAAAGTGGGGCCCATGGAACCCATCGGTATGACTGTGCAAATGATCGACGCGGAAGTGCGGCGTGTTAAGTCGAATCGCAGCCCGATACTTGATCGAATGACCGAAGTCCTTTTTCTGCAGTTATTGAACCACTACGTCGACAACACCGCGGATTCGAGCGGTTTTCTCGTGGCTTTACGCGATCGCCGCTTGCGCAGGGCCCTGGAGTTGATTCACCTGCAACCGGAAGCAAACTGGACCCTTGCCTCGCTCGGCGAACAGGTTGGCATGTCGCGCGCGACGCTGGTGCGGCGCTTTGAGGACGCCATCGGTGTCGCACCGATGCGTTACATCGGCAATTGGCGACTGTTGAAAGCGCATAACCTGGTTCGATACACCGCGGAGCCGCTCGAGCAAATCGCGGAGAAAACCGGTTTTGCATCGGCGCGGACGCTGGGCAAGGCATTTCTACGCCAATATGCCATGACGCCGAGCAGCCTTCGACGCAAGACCAGGAACTTGAACTGAGCCGACGCTAATGCTTCTGCAAGCTAGCCGTGCGCGCAATCATGCCCTTGAACAACTCGATGATCAGCCAGACGAACACGACTGGCAATATGATCGTCTGCAGCACGAACAACACTATGAGATTGATGACATGTTCAGTGGCCTGCGACGTGCTCGACTTTAGCTTGTCCAGTCGTGCTTCGACGTTCATGGACTGCAGCGTGTTGCGAACCGAAGTGCCGAGTCGATCCAGCAGTGACTGATCCGGATCCATCCGGAGCTCGTCCTGCTCATTGAGCTCTTCGATTTCAACGCGGGTCGCTTCAAGCGCAGATGTCGCAGCCGCCTGTTCCGGTTCGAGAAAATGGTTGGCCACAACGTTGGTACCGATCACCAGCGCGGGCACAATGAAGCGCACGACCAGCATCATCAGCAAAACCCGACTGCCAATCGCCAGCCAGCGGCTTTCCTGGGTCCTGGGCCACCAGATAGCGATGATTGCAAGCAGCCCGGCGACCGCCAGCGCTGCGGAAGTACCCCACCAGCTACTGATCTTCAACAGGATATTTTGTACGCCAAGGGACGTGGTGGCGATCAGCATCACGCTCGAGAATTGTTCAACCAGGTCGTTGATCGGGTCGAGTACCTGGCCAATGCCTAGATTCACGCCAACACCACCTGGTTCCAGGGCCAGCTCCGTGCCTTGGGCAAGAGAAATAACGCCGTTTAAGGTGCGGGCCACAGCGAACGTTACCAGGGCACGTTTGAATGCAGCTTCAGCATAGGTCTCAGCCGTCTTGTCAACAATGCCACTTGCCGCAATTCCGACGGACAGCAGTGCAACGATTGTCCAGAGAATTTTTCGCTTGACCATAGTGTGTCACCAGGCTGACTTGCTGGCGCAAATGCTACCATGGGAAAATGTCCATGAGGGAATGATCAGATGAGTGCGAGCCGGAACGACGGAGCAAAAATTGCAATCGCCGCCATGCTTGCCGGACCATTGCTTGCGACCGTTGTCGCATGCGCACGCCAGCCCGACCGGCAGCTGGATGAACTGTTCGTGGACTACAGCGCCAGCGACAGGCCTGGAGCCTCTGTAATCGTAATCAAGCAAGGGGTACCTGTGGCGATCAGGAGTTACGGCAGCGCAGATATTGAGCGTGGAATCGCGATAAAACCCGAGACGAATTTTCGCCTTGCCTCAATATCCAAGCAATTTACTGCAACCGCGATAATGATGCTGGTGGAACGCGGCGAGCTGCAACTCGATTCAACATTGACTGAATTGCTTGACGAGTTTCCGGACTATGGTAGCAACATCACGTTACGTCACCTGCTGCAACACAACTCGGGCCTGATTGACTATGAATTCCTCATGGCGGACGATTTTTCCGGCCAGGTATCGGACCTCGATGCCCTGAACCTGGTTGCAGAGCGTGACTCGACCTATTTCGATCCGGGCACAGAATTCCGGTACAGCAATACCGGCTACGCGATTCTTGCTGTCTTGGTGGAACGGGTATCTGGCCAGCCGTATGCGGAATTTCTCGAGCAGAATATTTTCGAGCCACTGGGAATGGATAATACGGTGGCGTACCAGAAGGGCATATCGACGGTAGCGAACCGCGCCTATGGATATACCGTCGACGAGCAGGGCGTGCGTGACACCGACCAAAGCAGCACCAGCGCCGTGCTCGGCGACGGTGGGATATATACGTCGGTGCTGGACTATTTCAAATGGGACCAGGCGCTGTACACAGATCGCCTGCTATCCCGGGCATCGCTGGAGCAAATGTGGACGCCGAATTTTGGCGACTACGGTTTCGGCTGGCGTATCGACAACTACAAGGGTCACAAGCGTTTGCACCATGATGGTGAGACGAGTGGCTTTCGCAACTATGTAATACGTATCCCGGATGAGCAGCTTACGGTCCTCGTGCTTACCAACCGCAGTGCGCCCGATGTAAAGCCGCTCGCGGAGGCGGTTGTGGAACTCTATCTTCCGTAACAGCTCGCCGGACTGGGGGCTGGTCTACGTCGATGGCAATAAAACCCGACCATGCAATGCGCCGTCCATCTTGCCGTTCTCGCGCGCCAACTTGCCGTTCACAATGACCAGGTCGAAGCCAACGGCCAGCTGCATCGGATCGGCAAAGCTTGCCGTTTCGTGTACCTGTTCAGGTTTGAATACCAGCAGATCGGCCTTCATGCCTGGCGCAATTACGCCGCGGTCGGTAATGCCAAGTATTGAGGCGGCTAACGATGTCATTTTGCGAATAGCCTCGGGCAGGGTTAGCATTTTTTCCTTCTCCACATATCGCTCGATGATTCGTGCGAACGTGCCGTACGCCCGTGGATGGAATGTCGTCGGACTGCCATCTGATGATACGCTGACGTACGGATCGGCAAGTAGTCGCGACTGCAGCTGATCGTCCATCACGAAATAGGCAGCGTCGGCTCCCGAGGGACCAATGATGTCGATCAACACGTCTTCAAACGGCATCTCCATTTGCAGAGCGACCTCGGCCAGCGTCTTACCCGTGTACGGCGCCGTGCCGAGCAAGGTTGCTTCGGGGGCGCCGCGTTGCTCAACTTTATTGCGCAGATACTCCCGTAGTTCACCGTGGCGCCCAGTAACGGCCTGCCGGAATTGTTCGTCAGATTTGGCCCAGACCGGAAAAAGCAGGCCGATTCCCGTGTAACTGGCCATGTACGGGTAGACGTCCGCCGTGACCTTGATGCCACTGGCGCGTGCCGCAGAAAGCAGCGCCAGAATTTCTTCGGCACGTTCCTTACCTTTGCCATGTACGGATTTAAGATGCGATACGTGCACGGGCGCATAGTGTCCCTGCGCCAACAGTTCCTGGATTGAAGTATCCAGTTGGTCATCGTCCTCGCTGCGCATATGGCTCATGATGATGCGCCCCTTCTGCCCGACCAGCTCCGCGAGAATCTTGAGTTCATCTTCCTGCGCATACAGGCCAGGCTCGTATTCGAGCCCGGTACTCAGGCCGAACGATACGTCCAGTGCGTTGGCGAGCATCGCACGCATTCCCTGCAGGTGCTGTGCATCCGGTTCGACCGTTCGTCTGACGCCGCTCAGTTCCCGCAGTGAACCATGGCCGACGAATGTCAGCATGTTGGGCCCAATGCCGTTCTTACTGACCTGCTGCAGCCAGTTAGCGAGCTGCTCGACCTCTGCGCTGGAACCATCCTGCCCGAGCGTAATCGTCGTAACGCCCATAGCCAGGAAATTCTCGAAGTACGGTGTCTCCAGCGGATCGCCATGCGCATGAAGGTCGATGAAGCCCGGCGTGACAACACGGCCTGTGGCATCGATACGTCGGATGACCCGTTGTCGCAGGTCTGCGGCACTGAAATCGCTGTTGCCTACGAATACGATTTCGTCGCCGACCACCACGATATCCGCCAGCCTGGGGAGGCTGCCAGTGCCGTCAACTACCTGCCCATTCTCAATGAGCAGATCGATCTGTCCGAAGTCGGGCAAAAAGCCCGGAGCCGGACGATCGCAGGCCGAGGCACATACCAGGATCGTCAAAAACCCGGCAATTTTTCGCATACGGTGCCAGTCAATATTATGTTGGCGTGCCGGGGATTCACAAACAGGCTTAACGCCACAACGCGTGAGGTCGATTCGGGCACGTGTCACTGATTATGCAAGTCCTTGATGCGATCGAGATTGCTCGCATAATCTACAAGCTGATCGGGCTTTTTCTCGCACAGAATCATAAACAGTGTATCGAGCAGATGTCTTAGCGCCGCCTGGTAGAGCAGCGGTTCTATATGAATTCGATCGTCATGCGCGGAGACCAACAGCGACTCGTCCGACAGCGCGCGCACCGGGTTGGCGTTATGGCGCGTTACCGCGACAACCTTGCCATTCTGCTCCTGCATCTGGCGGCCGATTCGGCACAGGGGCAGTTGTTGCCCGTACTCAGAGAACAGTAGCAGTACGTCACCGGGCGTTGCCATGGAAATTCGGGTGGTCATCTGTGCGGTATCGCAATGCAATGCAGTATCGATTTGGAGTAGCGTCAGGCGCATTGTAAAGGCGCGCGCCAGGATCCCGTCTTCGCCCAAACCTATGATGAATACCTTGTTCGCGTTGTCTATCAAGTCTGCAATGAGGTCAAGCTTTGCCGGCGGGTTGATGAGCCGTGTTTCCTGCTCGGCGAGAGATTTGAAATGCCACAGGTTTTCCGCCAACACCGCATGGGAGTCCTTGCCTTCCGGCCGGACGGGCAGGTCGGCGTCACTACTTTCGTTGCGAGCGAGCGATTCGCCGATTGAGTATTTTAGGTCGGGATAGCCTTTGAAGCCGAGCTTTTGACTGAACTTGACGACGCTCGACTGGCTGATCTTGAGAGCGTTCGCAAGCTGTTGTGACGAGTAATCGCGGAGTAAATGTGCCTCGGTCAGAATAAAGTCCGCAATACGCCGCTCGATCGCGGACATATCGTCCCGTTCGGCACGGATTTTCAACAGCGGCGAGGTACTCAGTGGATTGGCTCCAGACCCTTGATTTCGCGAATACCGAGGCCGATGGCATCGGTAATACTAATCTCCGAGTCATTAAAGATAACACCACCGTCGATCGGATTGAATGTACACAGGGACGGGCCGTCGAGGTCGATTTTCGTTATTGAGTCGGACTTGGCGGCAGCGACATGCACGGCCGCAGCAACGCTGATGCCGGTCTCGAGCATACAACCGATCATGCATTCAACATCGTACATTGCCGCTATGTCTGCGATATGAATGGCATTCGAGATACCGCCGGTTTTCATCAACTTGATGTTGATGATATCGGCAGCTCGCATACGAATCAGGTCAATGACCTCGGTCGGCCCGAATACACTCTCATCGGCCATGATCGGAGTGTGCACGCGTTCGGTGACATGCTTCAGGCCGTTCAGATCACGGGCTTTGACCGGCTGCTCAACAAGTTCCAGATGCACGCCCGCATCCTCAAGAGTCTGCAGCGCAAATACAGCTTGCTTCGCCGTCCACCCCTGGTTCGCATCGAGGCGCAGCAAGGCACGACCTTCCACGGCCGCGTACACGGCTTTTACCCGTTCGATATCCAGTTCGATATCCTTGCCGACTTTCAGTTTCAGCGATTCGAAGCCGCGCTCTACCGCGGAAATCGAATCGGCGACCATCTTGTCGATGTAGTCGACACTGATGGTGATGTCGGTAGTAATTATCGGGTCACCACCTCCGAGCAGGCAATACAACGGTGCATCGTACAACTGTCCCCACAGGTCGTAAATTGCAATTTCGATGGCTGCTTTGGCACTGGAATTTTTTTCCATCGCCGTTTGTACGAGACGTGTCAAAACGTTCAGGTTGGCAACATCCTGACCGACAATACGCGGCCAGATGTAGTGCTTGATCGCTTCGATAATGGAGCCGTGTGTATCGCCTGTAATAACTGCTGTCGCCGGTGCACTACCGTAACCCGTATGGCCATCGTCCGTGCTGATCATGATGACAATATCTTCGACAAAGTCGACAGCACGAAGCGCCGTCTTGAACGGGGTCTTGAGCGGCACGCGCAGGGTGCCAAACTGCATTTCGGTGATTTTCATAAGTCTGGAGAGTTACCCTTGGCAGGCCGTACGATGCTGGTCATGATATCGACATAGGTGTCCGTGTCACTGGAATGCAGCGGTAAGAACGGTGTAACCGAGACAGCATTCAAAGGCATTCGCAGTAACTTGCCGTCGGATGCACGAAAACTGATTCCGGTCGTGTCATGGATTACCCACGGAGCGCCATCAACAAAGCCGATCACCATCATGACATGGCCCGGGATATAGATGAGGTCGCCAACATCGAGCGACTCCAGCGCGGCCATGCGCTCGGCGCGCGACGCAGTTTCGTCAAAGGTTCGCTTTTGCAGCGCAGGGCTGACCCCCTGGGCTGATGTATTGCGCGGCAAGAGTACGCCCATGCTTCGATACACTTCCGACACAAAGCCGCTGCAATCGCGGCCATTGTACGAATGCCCCCAACCGTAACGCTCGCCGAGAAACTTGAACCCTTGTTGAATGATGTTTGCGCGTGTCAATGGCAAGGGCGAGCTGGAACTGTCGCTGGTCCCCGGGAGCAATGCGGGTTGCAAGCGGAGCGCGCCGTTGCCATCGCGGACAGGCAGTTCAATGATGTAGGCACGGCCCCGATGCTGACCGTTGACCGGGGCGTCGCTTTGCCAGTCGTCGAGAACCGGTACGCGGACGCCCATGTCGAGCTGGAGTTCGGATACGGCCGGTTCTTCCGGCGTATAGACAGTGTGCGCCGTCGCGCCGGTAATGATTTGAAATGGCCGCCTGTCAGGGTAGTTGAGTACTGTTTCAGCGTTACCTTCAGCTATGTATTCCTTCCGGACCCAGGCGGCGTATCTTGGCGACACCACGAACCACCACTCGTGATCCGAACTGTCATGTGCAATGACAACCGGTGTGCCCGGGAACAGGGCGGTTTCCTGGAATCGGTCAATGTCCGTGTTGCCGATGGAGCGGAAAACGCGCAAATCGGTAGGGAAGCTTCTTAAGTTTGCGCGCCTGACAACCAGTCCGAAACGCGTTGCCTGACTTGGCGGGATCTTCCCGATATTTCGGCCGGCGACAATCGTATCCAGTTCATCCTGGCTGATCTGCGCACCGGATATGTCATACAAGGGCCGCTTTGGCGCATCGGCCAAAGCAACAATCCACGACTCGATCTGCTCACGGTGCAAGGTCGCGGGGATCGCGCGCAAATTCCACATGGAACTGTCGCGTTGAAAAAGTGCCTCGTTCTGCGCGTCAATAGCCGCAGTGTCCGACATCAAAACATCAGGACGCTCGAGACGGGCCACCCAGAACTCGGGGGTCAGCTGCAGGCTGTCGATCGCGCGCAGATCCGGGGTCGATTGGCCGTACGAAACCTGTGTGAGCGCCAGTAAAGGCAAGAGGACCAGGTACTTTAATTTCGCGATCGGCATTTGGCTCATCTGTTTGCCCTGGCTGTTCGCCACAGCGTGCGACCAGCTCCTTGAACTGCAGCGTAGATCCTGCGGCCGGCCATATTAATAGCTGGCACAGGACTGATTTAGCACAGAATCAGATATTATTCCAACGATAGATTAACGAAGCATAAAGTATTGACGATGACTTTGGAATCGTGTTAAACAGGGCAACACGAGTTGGTCGGGGAGCTAGTTGTAGTGCTTGTGGCGAGATATCTATTGCCAGACGCCAAGCGGCGGCGATGCCACGTGTGGTCAACTGCATTACTGTTGTCCGCCCTCTGCATTGGTCTTCCTCCTGGCGCTGCGGCGGCCGGGACCGCCAGCAGTACCGACGACTCGAACTACAACGTTGCTGCCCTCCAGACGATTATTTCGAGCATTGATGCCGGGCAGTTTCGGGTTGCGGAAGAGGCAATAGCCAAAGAACTGGTGCGACCGGGTCTCAGTCCGGAAGCGCAGGAAAAATTGCTTTTTCAGCGCGAGCGCATGCAGCGAATTCTGCTCGATTTCACACTTGATACGAGCGATGTTTTTGCGCAGGTCCGGGAACAGATCCCCGATCTTGGCGAGGCTGAGTTTACTCGCTGGGACTCCGAGGGCCTTTTCGAATACCAGCTTATCGATGGGCAGCGCCGCTATTTCAACCGCTCACCGTCGAACCTGTTTCGATTGAGCGCAGATGCCCGTGCCCGACGCAAGGATCAGGTACCGCTGATCGATGGCCCGATGGAGGCACTCAACGAGCACCACCGTGAGGTTCATAACCTCGCAATCGCCAACGAGAGCAGCAGTGTCGCTCCGCAGCGCGTACGCGTGACCCAGTCGATAACCGTCGACAGCGATGCAGTACCAGCGGGGGAAACAGTACGAGCATGGATTCCGTTCCCGCGCGAAATTCCGGGACAACAGGAAGAGATTGAAGTACTGGCAAGCGATCCGCCGGCACGAATCGTCGCACCGGCCACGGCACTACAGCGCACCGTTTACTTTGAGAAAAAGGCTGTCGCCGGAGAGGCGACCATGTTTTCTGTCAGTTACGAGTTGACGGTGTTTGGCCGTTATATATCCGTCAACAGTGACAACGCGGTTCCGGCGACGATCACCCCAGAACTTGCTCCGTTTGTTGCCGAGCGACCCCCGCATATCGTTTTCAACGAGTCGATGCGGGTCTTCTCCCGGCAAATAGTGGGTGACGAGACAAATCCCTGGCGAATCGCTCAGCGCTTGTTTGCGGCGGTCGACAACATTCCCTGGGCGGGCGCACGCGAGTACTCCACGATTACGAACATCAGCGATTACGCGTTGCACGCGGGCCATGCGGACTGTGGCCAGCAGACGCTGTTGCTAATGACGCTCCTGCGACTGAACGGTATCCCGGCGCGCTGGCAGTCGGGCATGGTTTATTCCGATCAGGACTACTGGAATCTTCACGACTGGGGGCAGGTTTATATCGCGCCTTACGGGTGGATGCCGATGGACGTGACATTTGGACGCTTTGCATCCGGCAATTCGCTGGAATGGTTTTACCTTGGCGGGCTGGATGCCTTTCGCATCGCTTTTAATGATGACTTCGGCCAGCAGTTTGAGCCACCCAAACAACACATGAGATCCGAGACCGTCGACTCGCAACGTGGCGAGGTCGAGTGGAGCGGTGCCAACTTATATTTCGATCAATGGGATTACTCGTTTAACGCGGAATTAGTGCAGTAGAAGAGCCCCACTCAGGAGGGAGACATGAACGGCAAGAAACTTGGACAAATTGCGTTGGCTTTTAGCTTGGTATTGGGTGCACCGTTGTATATTGCACCGATGTTGCCAGTGGCCAATGCGCAATCACAGGATGGCGCCCTGGCGGGCAATACGACGCCCAATGCGACCGTTGTCGTACGTAGCCCGGATACCGGATTCAGCCGCACAACAGTCGCGGATGGCGCCGGTAATTTCCGCTTTCCATTTCTCCCGGTCGGCAATTACGAGCTGGAGTCGAGCTCCGACGGTTCGCAGGTGACGGCGATTACGGTCGTCATCAATCTCGGCAAGACGACTTTCGTCAACGCAGCAGCTTTTGATGAAATCGAGGTTGTGGGCTCGCGCTCGAGAAACCTGATTGATGTAACGTCAACAGAATCGGCGACCAACGTTACCAAGACCGAGCTTGCCCGGATGCCGATCGAGCGTGATCTGCTGGCGGTGGCGGAACTCGCCCCGGGTGTTACAAAAGGCGAATTCGGTGGTGCATCTTTCAGCGGCTCGTCCGTTGCGGAGAATGCCGTCTACATAAACGGGCTGAACGTAACTGACTTTTATAATCGAGTCGGCTTCTCATCCGTGCCGTATTCCTTCTACGAAGAATTCCAGGTGAAGACAGGCGGCTATTCGGTGGAATTCGGCCGTACGACAGGCGGTGTGATCAATACTGTGACTCGATCGGGCAGCAATGAATTCGAGATTGGCGCGGAAGCAGTCTGGGAACCCAGTTTCCTGCAAGGCGATGGGGACGATCACTACGATGAAGACGGCAACCCTTACTACATCGCAAGTCATGACGAATATGATCGGGGTAGCCTGAACCTGTATGCAGGCGGCCCCATCGTAAAAGATCGCCTGTTCTTTTTCGCCATGTATGAGGCACGTAACTACGAGCCGACCAATACCACAAGTTCGGGCAACCTTATCAACGAAGGCAAATCGGACGACGGTTTCTGGGGCACCAAGATAGACTGGCAAATCAATGACAACCACTTGCTGGAGTTGCTTGCGTTTTCTGATGAAAATTCGACAACGACCGATGTCTATCAGTTCGATCTTGCGAGTGGTGAAACAGGCGATTACCAGAATACGCAGCTATTCGATAGCGGCGGTATCAACTGGTCCACGACTTACACAGGCTACCTGACCGATTCCCTGTCCGTGCGCGCGATGTACGGTGAGAATTCGAGGGACTTTGCGCAGTACAGCTTGAATGATATTGATTGCAATCGCGTTCGCGATCGACGCAGCGTTGGTGCCGGCGACGTAGGTTGTACGTCGTCAAGTACGGTACGTCAGAGAACTGACGAACGCGAACAGGCGCGACTGGATTTCCAATGGAGTCTTGGCGACCATCTGATTCGATTTGGCGTGGATCATGAAGTCAATACGTCGAATCATGACCAGTATTACCCCGGACCGGACCGGCTTGTGTACGAGATTTACGATACGGCACCTGGAGCGACCCTCGCTAATGGTGGCGTAGTTCCGGCAGGTGTCGATGCCTATGTGCGTTCCCGCACTAATGAAGTTAACGGCGTATTCGAGACAACCAATATTGCCTACTATATTGAGGACAGCTGGCAGATGACCGATGACCTGGTCGTCGAGTTGGGCCTGCGCCAGGATGCATTTGATAACAAGAACTCGGACGGCGACAGCTACATCAAGATTGACGACCAGCTGGCGCCTCGCCTGGGCTTCTCCTGGGACCCAAGCAGCGAAGGACAAAGCAAGGTATTCGGTAATCTGGGACGTTACTACTTACCAGTCGCCAATGTGATTAACATCAAGCAGGCTGGTGGCTTTGCGGACGTAAGAACCTTCTACGCTTTCAATGGCCTCGAAGATTTCGAGTACCAGGGTGCGACCTATCAACGCCCGATTCTTGGTGCGCAAATAGGACCGGTGGACGACTCGCAAGGCGATGGTACGGTAGGTGACCTGCGTGGTGAAGTCGATGCCGATATGGACCCCGTATACCAGGATGAATTGATCCTGGGATACCAGGCGATGATCAACGATCGTTGGTCGTGGGGCGTGCGTGGCATCTATCGCAAGCTCAACAATGCTATTGACGATATGGAAATTACATCGGATGGCATTCTCTGCAATGGTGACACCGGTTATATCGGCTGGGTCATGGCGAACCCTGGCGAGGATTTAACAGTATTTGCCGATACCAATTGTGATGGCGACGCGGACGGCTTCATCACCATCGACACGGCGCAGGCCGGCTGGGGCATGTACGATGACGACGGCAACTATGTTGGCGAGCACGGCTTCGAAAAACCCAAGCGGACCTACACGGCGATCGAATTCATGGTTGATCGCTCCTGGAATGACGACTGGGCGTTGAACGCGTCATACACCTTGTCCTATAGCGAGGGCAATGCAGAGGGGCCGGTTAACTCGGATACCAACTTCTCGGATTCCGGTCGTACCGAGAATTTCGATAATCCGTGGGTGAACTACAATGGTAACGGCTACCTGCCGAACGATCATCGTCACCAGATCAAGTTTCGTGGGTCCTACAAGCTGAACAACAGCTGGCAATTCGGCGGTTCGTTTTCTGCCGTATCGGGCGCACCGGTCAATGCTTTCGGCGTAGGTACACCCTTTGACGGCGAGAACTACCACAGCTACTACATCTGCACTGCAAATTGTACGTCGCCAAATCCATCGGAACGGCAATACGAACACAGAGCGCGCGCATCGGGCGGAAACCTGCCATGGGTCTACGATCTGGGCCTGAGCGTGACCTACACCAAGTCCTTTAGCGATGTACTCCTGACAGCCAAATTGGCGGTCTACAATCTGCTGGACCAGCAAAAGGTTACCGACGTTGACGACGAATACGAGTCTGATATCGGCTTCCTGAATCCGCAATACCGCCAAGGCAGCAGCTACAAATCACCACGCTACGGCCAACTCCTGGTGACGATCGACTTCTAAGGCGGGCTTACTGAGTGCGACCCGCGATATTTTGCTATCGCGGGTCGCCCTTACCGGAATACTGCTGCCGGATATCGCGCGCCTGGTCCACAGTCGCGCTCCGGGCTGCAACTGCCCAGACGGCCGCTGGAAGCAAAACCCGAAACTCCTCACCCAGGGAATTGGGTACTTGCGAGCTTCGCCCAGAAGCTCATCGCTTTTGTAGTTTGAATCAACCCGGATTTTTTCAATTGGCGTCGGTACGGCGACTGCCTGGCCCTTCGGCGTCTGCTATACAGCCCCGAGCTGACGATGGAATGACCAAGTTTGAGATAGAATGGGAGACTGGAGTTGACCCGTTCCGGCCGGTCACGAACTCGCCAATGAAATCGCCTATGTAGGCTAGAAATGTCACTCAATCGCGAAAAGCTACACCGCACAATTCAGTTCGTGCTCGATCTACTCGCGAGCCGAAACTTCACGGAACTCGAAAAGGCGACAGACAGTATCCGGATGCGAGCCGAAGAAATGGGCGAAGCCGTCGACGCATATCCCGGCGAGATTGTCGCCAAATTTCAACCGGATGACGTTGATGTGGTCCAGATCGACACGCCGATAGAAGAATGCTGGAGTGTCGACGTTCGTCTCCACACAGATCGGGAAAGCCCGTCTGACCTGACCGCATCTCTAACGCTCAGCGAGGACGGGTCGCAAATGTACCGAGTGGAACTAGACGGCATTCACGTCCTGTAAATATTCAGAGCGCCACCGGCTGGTTCTGGCCGACTGGCGAAGTTCATGCAGCCGATAGCCGAAGGACAGCTCGTCACAAAAGCCGTCAGTCAGAAAACGGCGTTTGTGCGGTAACGTATTTTTCAAGCTG
>DDIS01000105.1 GCA_002338615.1 Proteobacteria bacterium UBA1844
CGGCCGCTGTTGTCGGCCGATGCCAGCACGATACGCGCCGAACGCGGCATCGGCGCCGCACGTTCGGCGATGATATCGGTATTGCCCGAAATTGCGCGGCGCTATTACGGCGCATCGCTGGTGGTCGGTGAGGCGATCAAGAGCCCGCGCGATACGGAAGCATTCCTGCTCGCCCGCATGCGGCACCTCGGGCATGAGCTGTTTTGTTGCCTGTATCTTGATAACCGGCACCGGGTACTGCAGTTTAACGAGATGTTTCGCGGCACGATCGACGGCACCAGCGTCTATCCCCGGGAGGTCGTCAAGGAAGCGCTGAAAGTGAACGCCGCCGCCGTTATTCTTGCGCACAATCACCCGAGCGGCGTTGCCGAACCCAGCCAGGCGGACGAGCGCATCACGAGGCGCCTGAAAGCCGCGCTCGAACTGGTGGATATCCGGCTGCTGGACCACCTGATCGTCGGCGACGGCGTCACCACGTCGCTGGCCTCCCGCGGTCTCCTGTAAGTACCGTGCTCCCTTGTATTGCCGCTAAGAGGCTGGTATAAAGTCACGCTCTTCGGCCCGCCTTCGCGGGCAACTTTTAATAGAATCAGAGACTTAACGATCATGTCCAGGGTTTGCCAAGTCACCGGGAAGCGCCCGCAGAGCGGTAACAACGTTTCTCACGCCAACAACAGGACGCGCCGTCGCTTTTTGCCTAATCTGCAAAGCAAGCGCTTCTGGATGGAATCCGAGCGTCGCTGGGTGCGTCTGCGCGTGTCGCAAAAGGCCATGCGTATCATCGACAAGCACGGCATCGACAAGGTCGTAAGCGACCTGCGTGCCGAGGGCCAGCGCGTTTAAGCGCGGCGGGAGATAGCAATGGCAAAGACCAATCGCGAAAAAATTCGTCTCGTATCGAGTGCCGGTACCGGCCATTTTTATACGACGACCAAGAACAAACGTCTGCATCCTGAAAAGATGGAGACCAAGAAGTACGATCCGACGATACGCAAGCACGTCTCGTACAAGGAAGCAAAGATCAAGTAGGAGCGCCGTCCCCGGCGCGATTCCGCCAAATTGCATTGCGGCGGTCGGCCGCTTTTTTGAAAATCCCGAATACCCGCATCGCTGCGGGTATTTTTTTGCCCCGATTTTTTGTCCTGTATTTTTGCCGCTCAGATAGATTTCTACCGCGCAGACTGATGCTGATTAGTGATCAAATAGCGGCATGCCCGAGCTACCTGAAGTCGAAACCAGCCGACGCGGTATCGCGCCGTACCTCGAAGGCCGGACGATATCGGGGTTTGTCATTCGCGAACGGCGCTTGCGCTGGCCCGTAACGATTGACGTCGATGAGCAACTCGTGGGCGCCACGATCGACTCGGTTGACCGGCGTGCAAAGTACCTGCTGATTAATACGAATAACGGCGCTGCCATCCTGCACCTTGGTATGTCGGGTAGCGTCTTTATTGTGGAATCCGGCACGCCTGCCGGTGTGCATGATCACTTTGATTTTGAGTTGTCGTCCGGCAAAGCACTCAGGTTTCGTGATCCGCGCCGCTTCGGTTCCCTGCACTGGAGCGCTGACCCACTCGCCCATCCATTGCTCGCGACACTCGGACCGGAACCACTTGGCGAGGATTTTTCGGGAGTTTACCTGTGGCGACGCTCGCGCGGGCGTCGCGTGGCTGTCAAGCAATTCATCATGACACCACAGATTGTGGTCGGGGTCGGGAACATTTACGCCAGTGAATCCCTGTTCATCGCCGGCATCCATCCGAAGCGCGCTGCGGGCCGCGTGTCACTGCTGCGCTACGAGCGGCTGGCTGCTTCTATCCAGGATGTATTGCGCTCGGCAATCCAGGCGGGTGGAACGACGCTGCGCGACTTTTTCGGTGGCGACGGCGAGCCCGGGTATTTCAGCCAGCAACTCAATGTGTACGGGCGTGAAAGCAAAGCCTGCCGCATCTGCAAAACACCGCTCCGGGCCATCGTGCAAGGGCAACGCTCAACGTACTATTGCAAGACCTGCCAAACGTAAAAGCCGCGGCACAATCTCCTTCGTAGGAGCGGCATCCTGCCGCGATTTTGCTCGTCACCGATCGCGGCAGGATGCCGCTCCTACGTTTCGTGCGTCGCATTACCACCCGTTCGTTTCGTGCGTCGCATTGTTGCCCTTCGTGAAGCGATGCCGCTCCTACGAGTTGATGCGGTCCATCAGTGCCGCACGCACGGAGGGCGACACGAACTCACTGACGTCTCCGCCGAGCGCGGCTACCTCGCGCACCAGGCTCGATGAAATGAAATTGTATTTTTCCGTGGGCGTGAGGAATGCGGTCTCGACTTCATCGGTGAGATGGCGGTTCATGTTGGCGAGCTGAAATTCATACTCGAAGTCAGAGACCGCCCGTAAGCCACGCACGATGACACGCAGTCCACGTTTTTCGGCGAAATCCACCGTTAGCCCCTTGTAACGCGTGACTTCAACATTCTCGATGTCGGCCAGTGCAGACCTTGCCATTTCGACCCGTTCGTCGACCGAAAACATGGTTACCTTGCTGCCTGTATCAACGGCAATTGCGACGACCAGTTTGTCGAACAATACCGCTGCGCGCCGCACCAGGTCTTCATGACCGTAGGTGATCGGGTCGAAGGTACCGGGATACATGGCGGATACGGACATGCAATTCTCCTCTTGAATTAAGTCGGATGATCGGTCAGCGAAGTTCCGGTGCCACCAAAGCATAGCGCACGTTTCCGGCTGTTTTTTCTTTGAGTGTTACCCAGCCGCCGGGCAGTTGTGGCAGTTCGCGCGCGCGATCCATTTCCAGGTAAACCTTCGCGCCGTGCTGCAGCAATTCCCGTTCGTCCAGAAGTCTACACAATTCTTCCAGATTTTCGCCAGCGAATGGCGGATCAAGGAAGACAAAATCGAAAGGGCGGGATGTGGAACTCCGCAGGAAGAGAGTGGCATCTGTGGCGTAGATTTCCGCGCCTTTGGCATCCAGCTGCGCCACATTGCGTTTCAGGCTTGCGAGGGCCGGCAGTGATTTTTCCACAAAGACCACTTCTTTTGCGCCGCGCGACAGTGCTTCGAGCCCGAGTGCTCCGGTGCCGGCATAGAGGTCAAGACATCGTTTGCCAGTTATTCCGGGTGTCAGCCAGTTGAACAGAGTTTCGCGCACGCGCTCGGGCGTCGGCCGAAGTCCCGGAACGTCGGCGACCTCCAGCACGCGGCTGCGCCAGAATCCCGCTACAATACGCAGCCGTCCCGGTCCGCTTGCGGACTTTGGTCGGCTTTTGGTCTTTTCTGGCGGCTGTCGCAGTGGGTTTGTCTCGTGTTCGACACGCTACCGGAAGTGTAGGTTATTCCAGCCGCAGGTTCGATATCGCATGTTCGGAAAAAAGCAGGCTACCAGCAGCCAGGATAAGAAGCCGCGCGGATTTATCTCGCGACTGCGCGAGCGCCTGAACCGCGGCGACAGCTGGCTGACGTATGACCTAGCAAACCTCGCCCCGGGCGGCAAGATCGATGAGGACTCACTGGACGAACTCGAGTCCCTGCTCGTCATGGCCGATGTGGGTATCGATACAACAGAACGCATCCTTGCGCAGCTACGCAAACGGCTTGCACGCAAGGAACTCGGCAACCTGGACGCGCTGAAAGCGGGATTGAAGAGCGCCGTACTCGAAGTGCTGGAGCCGGTTGCCGTACCGCTCGATATTTCAAAGCAAGCTGAGCCCTTCGTGATTCTGATGGTTGGCGTGAATGGCGCGGGCAAGACCACGACCATTGGCAAACTTGCAAAACGGTTCCAGGACCAGGGTTTGTCGGTAATGCTTGCTGCGGGTGATACATTCCGGGCGGCCGCAGTCGAGCAATTGCAGGCCTGGGGCGAACGCAACAAGGTGCCCGTCGTCGCACAACAAAGTGGCGCAGATCCGGCCGCGGTTATTTTTGATGCCTGGCAAGCGGCGCGGGCGCGAGGAATCAATGTGTTGTTGGCCGATACTGCTGGCCGGCTGCAAAACCAGCAGGGTTTGATGGATGAGCTCGCAAAGATTAAACGTGTAATCGGCAAGCAGGACTCATCCGCGCCACACGAGGTTATGCTGGTACTGGACGCGAGCCAGGGACAGAACGCTCTGGTGCAGGCCGAGAAGTTTCATGCGGCACTTGGATTGACCGGCATTACCGTGACCAAGTTGGACGGCAGTGCAAAGGGTGGCATCCTGCTGGCTATTGCAAATCGACTGAAGGTCCCGGTGCGCTTTATCGGCATTGGCGAAGCCGCCGACGATATGGAGGTGTTTTCCGCAGCAGATTTTGCCGATGCGCTGCTGGGCAAGACTTCATGAGTGAGACTCCTTAGTGATTCGTCTTGAGAATGTGAGCAAACGCTTCCCCAGCGGCCAGGATGCATTGTCGGGCCTTGATCTCTCCGTCGAAAAAGGGGAGATGGTATTCGTGACCGGCCATTCGGGTGCCGGCAAGAGTACGTTGCTGCGCCTGATCGCGCTGATCGATCGACCGACAAGTGGCCAGGTCATTGTCGATGGCAAGAACACCAATCGGGTCCGGCGCAGGAAAATCCCCGCCTACCGCCGGCACATCGGCATGGTCTTCCAGGACCACAAGCTGCTTTACGACAGAACCGTGGGCGATAACGTCGCACTACCACTGATCATTGCCGGCGTTAACCGGCGCGACACGAATAAACGCGTCCGCGCGGCACTCGAACAGGTCGGGCTGCTGCACAAGGAAGCCCGGAATCCCGAGCATCTGTCCGCGGGCGAGCAGCAACGCGTAGGTATTGCACGTGCCATCGTCACCAGGCCAAAGCTGCTGATTGCCGATGAACCGACCGGCAACCTCGATCCTGATCTATCGCTCGAAGTAATGCGCGTGTTTCGGCGTTTTAACGAGTTCGGTGTGACGCTTTTGATTGCGAGCCACGATATAGACCTGATCGACAAACTCGGCTGTCGCCGCATATCGCTTAACGAAGGGCGGCTGGAAAAGGACTCACACTCGGGTTTTGAAGAGGAAGCTTTTCTAATCGAAGGCCGTGAGGAACCGGAATGGCGGTAAACCGGCACACCGAAGCTGTTGCACCGTTGCGCTCCTCCGGACCTGTCAGCACCTGGCTCGGTCGGCATGTCAGTACAGCGGCAGCATCTCTCGGACGGCTCCTGCGACAACCTTTTGCGAGCTTCATGATCATCCTGGTCATTGCCGTCACACTGGCGCTGCCGGCGGCTCTCAACCTCGTAGTCAAGAACGCCGCGGCCGTCAGCGGCAGCTGGGAGAATGCACTCGATTTTTCAGTGTTCCTGCAACAGGATTTGGCGCTGAATGATGCGAAGAGCCTGGCAGATCTTATCGAGCAACGCGCCGATGTCGAATCGGTACAACTCATCAGCGCCGATGAGGCGCTCAAGGAATTCAAGGAACAAAGCGGCTTTGGCGATGCGCTGAACCAGTTGTCAAAGAATCCGCTGCCACACACGCTTGTCGTGCGTCCGAGTGCTCAGAACACGGCGGCATCCATGGTGTTGTTGCGCGAAGAACTCAATAACCTGCCGGAAACGGATTTGGTGCAGGTCGATACCGATTGGGTACAGCGCTTTCATGCAATCCTCGACATCGTGCGTCACGCGATATTCATCGGCGCGGTTTTGCTCGGCGCGGCTATCGTGGTCATCATCGGCAACACGATCCGGCTGGATATTCAAAATCGCCGCGAGGAGATCGAGGTTACGAAGTTGATAGGCGCCGGCAACGGCTTTGTACGACGCCCGTTTCTCTGGACAGGCCTGTGGTATGGGTTATTGGGGGGCGCGCTTGCCATCGGCCTCGTCTGGTACGGCCTGTACCTGCTGCAGGAGCCTATCGCACGGCTTGCCGGTTTGTATCACAGCGATGTTGCGGTACTTAATTTCAGCCTGCGCGAAATTGGGTCCATCCTCGGGATCGGCGTCGGCCTCGGGCTGATTGGCTCCTGGTTTGCGGTCGCGCGCCATTTGCGACGAATTGAGCCCAGGTAGTCAGGGGTCTGCGCGTAGCGCCATGACTACGCTGTTTACGATAGCGTGCAGCGTGTCGCGGTCCGGCCGTTGTCGGCACACTACGCGCATGCCCCATAAGTTATTCAGCAGGAACGCCGACAAGGTGTGCGACTCCCGGCTGCGGGAAATATCACCCTCATCCTGTGCTTTTTCGATAAGGGATGCTACGACGCTTTCGACCTCTGCATGGTGGCTAAGCAAATGTTCTGCAATGTCGGGTTCATGCCCGGACATTTCGAGCAAGGCATTGATCGCGAGGCAACCACGTTGATCTGTATCGTCAAGTGCTTCTTCGGCAGTCGTCAGCAACAGTGATTCAATAGCGTCGAGTGCCGGGCGCGGTTCTTTGGAGAGGCGTTCGAGGCGCAGCAGGAAGCGATCGTTGTACTGGTCAAGGACCTCGAGAAACATGCCTTTCTTGCTGCCAAACGCCGCGTACAGGCTGCCCGGCTGAAGGCCGGTCGCGGCAACAATATCCGCCATCGACGTGCGGCCGTAGCCACGGTCCCAAAAGACCTCCGTAGCGCGGCCCAGGACCTCGATCCGATCATATCCTGGCGCTCTCGACATTAATAAAACCTTTAATAAACAGTTGTTTAGCGTTCTTCGTGCGACTATTCTACAGATACTTGAATAATCATTCAAGAATAAGTATCATTCCTTAGCACTCTGGGGTGACGAGTGCTAAAATCCGTCCCCTTAGGTAAGGAGAAGTAATGACAAACGCAGTTGCAATGAAGAACTACGACCTGGTCCTGGCTGGCCCGGTTGGCAGTCTCGATGCCTATATCGCGGCGGTTGGCTCCGTGCCGGTCCTGTCGAAAGAAGAGGAACGGGCGCTGGCGTTTCTTTATCGCGAAGACGAGGATATCGACGCAGCCCGCGAGCTGGTCATGGCGCATTTGCGCTTCGTGGTACACATCGCGAAGGGTTACCTCGGCTATGGCCTGCCTTTGAACGATCTCATTCAGGAGGGCAACGTCGGCCTGATGAAAGCGGTGAAACGGTTCGACCCTGAATTTGATGTCCGCCTCGTGTCATTTGCGGTGCACTGGATTCGTGCCGAAATTCACGAGTTCGTGCTAAAGAACTGGCGCATCGTTAAAGTTGCTACTACCAAAGCACAACGCAAACTGTTCTTTAACCTGCGCAAATCAAAGAAAAGCCTCGCGTGGTTGTCGCATAACGAAACCGAGGCAGTCGCCCGTGATCTCGGCGTATCCGCCAAAGAAGTCACCGAGATGGAGAAGCGCCTGAGTTCGCGTGACGCTATTTTTGACCCCGCACCTGATACCGACGATGAGCGCAGCTATTCGCCAGCCGCGTACCTCTCGGCTGCGAATTCCGACCCGGCCTTGCTGGTCGAGAATAATGATTTTCACGACGATGCTACAGCAAGAATGGCGGACGCAATTGAAACGCTCGATGAGCGCAGCCGCGCAATCGTAGAGAGCCGCTGGCTTGCAGAAGACAAAAAGACGCTGCACGACCTCGCCGATGAGTACGGTGTTTCGGCCGAGCGAATTCGCCAGATCGAAGTTGCTGCGATCAAGAAGCTACGCGGCGAGATGGCCGCGTAGCCAAAACTGGCAAGCAAGGCCGGTCGTCCGGCCTTGCTGAAGCCCGGCAATGACCGTCCGGGGATCTGCATCACACTGACGTGCACTGACACAGCAATTATTTCAGCGATAATCCCGCGACCGATAGCGTACGTACCCGCCGTCAAGCAAAGCGAGTGGATCGTGATGCGTCCAGTGCACCAGTCCACCCAGGTCGTTGTACTCGTACATGCCACGAAACCGGATTCGATCACCCATGCCGAGGGGGACGCGCTCGGCGAGATCGATATTGTGGGCGATCAATAAGGTCTGTTTGCCCGCAATCTCAATTACGAAACGCTGATGCGGGCTGCCCTCGGCATCATCGGACAACAAGCGGCACACAAAACCCCGATCCTCAATCCAGTTGCCCGAGTCCTTTTTGTTATAGCGAGGCATGGAGCACTGGATCACCCGTTCGTTAGAGGCACAACGGTAATTTCCACACGCCGGTTCAACTGGCGGCCCTCCGCTGTCGCGTTATCTGCAACCGGATGCGATTCACCCATACCGAGCGTGATCATTCTTTCGTTCGAGACTTTTCGTGTGCGTAAATACGCAGCGACGGAATTAGCACGTCGCTCCGACAAGGCCTGATTATATGAGTCGGCACCGGTGCTGTCGGTATAGCCAGCCACTTCGATCACCGACTTGTCAAATTCGCCCAGCACCAGACCGACCGAATTAAGTACCTCGTAAAAGCTCGCATTCAGATCCGACCTGTCCGTAGCAAACGTGATATTGCCCGGCATATTGAGCGTTATGTTGTCACCGATACGAGTGACACTGACGCCGGTACCTTCCAGTTCCTTGCGCAGCTTCAATTCCTGTTTGTCCATGTAGTAGCCGACCGAGCCGCCCGCGAGTGCCCCAACTCCGGCACCAATCAACGCATGCTGGCGACGCTCTACCGCATCGTCGCCCGAGATCAGGCCCGCAACGACGCCTGCCGCTGCACCGATGAGCGCACCGGAGGTTGCTTTGCTGGTCTGCTCTTCCCGTGTGTACGGATCGAGGGTTTCGCAAGCTGTTATGAGCACAGCGCTTGTTGCCAAACCCAGAATAAGTGTTCGTGCCTTGATATCCATCTTTAACTCCCTAAGATTTGTATTCTGTTTGCCCAAGATTCAGTAACGCTGCCGAATTGACTCCGCCATGCTAGTCGGTGCACAACGGACAACACCGGAACTGCGTCACGCCTGGCCGCAGTTGGTGCCTATTTAGTCACCGTCACGCTGAATGAACGCTTAACCCGCAAATCTGCGTCAAAAGCTTATGTAGAATGCCATTTTACGCTCAGGTTCAAACTATGTCCGAGATTGACGGCTGGCTCAAACGATACCGGGATAACCACCAGGACCTCCGCTTGCCACTGTTATTCTGGACGGCCGTGCCAATGGTGATTTTCGGTACCGTCGGCCTGCTGTGGAACTTGCCCGTCCCGGAAGAGTTTTACGAGATTTCCCCGTTGCTGAACTGGGGCAGTACGTTTCTAATGGCCGCAGCTGTCTATTACTTTATCCTGTCCTTGCCACTCGCCATCGGCCTGTTGCCGTTTACACTTGGCATCGGCTTCCTGGAACTCACTCTGCAGTATTCAGGCTATCCGGCGTCCCGGGTGTCAATCGCGCTATTGATCGCCGGAATCATAGGTCTCTGGCTGGGGCATGGCAGTAATCGCCGGCTTTGGGCAATGACGGAGGACCTGCAAACCATTATGATTGGTCCAGCGTGGTTGCTCTCTGTAGTCTACCGCCGTCTCGGAATTCCGTTTTAGTTCGCCAACCCCAAGCTTAAGGGCTGATATTCGATGACCTCCAAAAATTCCCGGCTCGACCCGATGGATCTGTTTGACATTCGTTCGGAACTCACCGACGACGAGCTGCTGGTGAAAGACACCGTCGCGCGGTTTGCAGATGAGAAGGCGATCCCGCTCATGCGCGAAGCCTTCGAGAACCACACGTTCCCGAAGGAACTGATTCCCCAGGTGGCGGAACTGGGTCTGCTCGGCAGTTCCATCGAGGGCTACGACTGTGCCGGCATGAATAGCATCAGCTACGGCCTCATTTGCCAGGAACTGGAGCGCGCCGATTCGGGTTTGCGCAGTTTCGTGTCCGTGCAAAGCAGCCTCGTCATGTATCCCATTTATACGTTTGGTTCGGAAGAACAAAAGCAGCGCTGGTTGCCGGCCATGGCAAAAGGGGAAGCTATCGGCTGTTTCGGCCTGACCGAACCCCAGGGTGGCTCGGACCCCGGCAACATGAAAACGCACGCGAAGAAAGACGGTACCGACTGGATCTTGAATGGTGCCAAGATGTGGATTACGAACGGCACCATTGCGGATGCGGCCGTCGTCTGGGCAAAGACCGACGAAGGCATCAAAGGCTTCATCGTCGAAAAGGATATGCCCGGCTTTACCACACAGGAAATCGAAAACAAGTTTTCCTTGCGTGCATCGATAACCGCGGCATTATTCTTCGACAACGTGCGGGTTCCCGAAGCAAGTGTTTTACCGGGTGTGTCCAGTTTGCGCGGTCCCTTGAGCTGCCTCACGCAAGCCCGTTACGGGATTACCTGGGGCGTCATCGGCGCGGCGCAGGCCTGTCTCGATGAGGTGCTCAACTACACCCAGGACCGGGTGCTGTTCGGCAATCCGCTCGCCAGTACGCAGGCAATCCAGATCCGGCTGGCGGACATGAGCCGACGCATTACAACGGCACAATTGCTGTCCCTCCGTCTTGGCCACATCAAGGACGCGGGCAATCTCAGTCCGACCCAGGTTTCGATGGCGAAATGGAACAATTGCCGGGCGGCTATCGACATTGCACGCGATGCGCGCGATATCCTGGGCGGCGCCGGCATCAGTGCCGAGTACTCACCGATTCGCCACATGCTGAACCTCGAAAGCGTCATTACTTACGAAGGTACCGAAACGGTGCACCAGCTCGCGGTCGGTCGTGAGCTGACCGGGATCAGCGCTTTCGGCTGATACTCCGTGACAAGCAGCCGCGCTTTGCCGGACGATCGCGACGTCTGGCGCATCGCGCTGCCCATGATCCTGTCGAACCTGTCCGTGCCTCTGCTCGGCATGGTCGATACGGCGGTAACGGGTCACCTGGACGGCCCGGCCTATCTTGGCGCCGTTGCTATCGGCAGCATCGTGTTCAGTTTTCTCTACACGGGCATGAACTTCCTGCGCATGGGCACCACCGGTATCGCGGCGCAGTGCTTTGGCGCGAACGACGATGCCGGCCTGAAAGCAGCGCTTGGCCAGGCGCTGATCGTGGCGGCCTCTATTGCGGCACTGCTCATAGTGTTGCAGTGGCCGACCGGCCATCTTGCCATGCGCCTGATTGGCGCCAGCCCGGACACTGAATCCTTCGCACTCGAATATTTCTTTATTCGCATCTGGAGTGCGCCCGGCACGCTCGCGAATATGGTCCTGATCGGCTGGTTCATTGGCATATCCAACGCGCGCGTACCCTTGCTGATATTTCTGACCGTCAATCTCAGCAACATTGTGCTCGATCTGCTGTTCGTTCTCGGGCTCGGTATGAAAGTGGATGGAGTCGCTTTGGCCTCGGTCCTTGCTGAGTACGCAGGATTTTCTGTCGGGCTCCTGTTCGTCGTGCGCGAGTTGCGCCGACGACATGGTTCCTGGCCACTGGAAAAACTTGGCCGGCTTCGTGAGTACGGCGCGTTCTTTGCCGTCAACGCCAACCTGTTCGTGCGCACCATGGCTCTGATGTTCACGATCGGTTTCATCACGGCACAAGGCGCCCGCATGGGCGAAGTGATACTTGCCGCCAATGCCATCATGATGAATTTACAGAACCTGACTGCCTTCGCACTCGATGGGATTGCGCATGCGGCCGAAGCGCTGGTTGGTAAAGCTGTCGGGCAGAAGAATCGTGAAGCACTGCAGCATGCGGTGCGCCTGAGCTTGAAATGGTCATTGATCTTCGCAGCCTCATTCAGCGCCTGCTACTGGATTGTGGGGCCGATACTCATAAACGCACTGACCGACCTTCAGGAGGTGCGCAGTGCGGCGAACCGTTACCTGCCCTGGATGGTGTTGTCACCACTGATCTCGGTGTGGTCGTTTCTTTACGATGGCGTTTTTGTTGGCGCGACGCGTGCACGGGAAATGCGCAACATCATGCTGTTGTCTGCATTCCTGGTATTTTTACCGGCCTGGTACCTGCTGCAGCCGTTCGGTAACCACGGGCTGTGGCTGGCATTCACGCTTTTTCTCGCCAGCCGGGGGCTCGGCATGCATCTTATCTATCAGCGCAAACTGTTGCCGGCAATCTGAAGTTTAGCTCCAAGCTGCTGCCATTTTCTGCACCGAACGGCGCGCCCACAGATACGCAAGCACACCGGAGAGGATGTTGGCGAGCGCATAAGCGATGAATATGCCGGCCAAACCAAATAGCACCAGCCCGATAAACGCGAGCGGCAGGTACAGCAATACGATCCGGGCAATACTGATGTATACCGCGGGCATGGGGTCACCGAGCCCGTTGAAGGACGCATTCATGATCATCACCATGCCGTACGTTCCGTAGCTGATCGGTACGATCCAGAGGAACAGCCGGGTAACCCTGATGACATCGGGGTTCTCGCTGAACAAGGTTGGTATGAATCCTGACAGGGCCGCAAGCAATGCCGCGATAACCAATCCTGTGACAATACAAAAGGCCGAGCAAAGCCAGAGGGAGCGCAGGATCCGGTCGTCCTTGCGCGCCGCAAAATTCTGTCCAACGAATGGGCCAATGATCGACGACATCGCGTAAAAAATAACCAGCATCATCGATTCAATACGCATTGCGACGCCAAAGCCGGCCACCGCATCCGGTCCGAAGCGCGCAATCAATGCGGTTACGACGACGGTGCCGAACGGCACTATCGCATTGGTAGCTGCGGCCGGAAAACCAACGTGCAGTATGTCGCGCCACGACGAGCGAAGTTCGGCGACGGGCGGTATGTTGAAGCTGACGAGGTCCATGCGATAGCGCATCAGGTACAGCGTGCCGGCGAAAATGGATGCACGTGCGAGTAGCGCTGCCATCGCCGCGCCGTTCAGCCCCATGGCGGGTATCGGACCCAGCCCGAATATCAGCAAGGGGTCGAGCAGAATGTTCAGCACGGCTGCCAGCACCATCAGTATTCCTGGCACACGCGTGTCGCCCGTTGCGCGCATGCTGGCCATGCCGACCATGCCCACGACGATGAAGGGTACGCCGCAATACAGGATTGTCATGAAGCCACGTATCAGTGGCAGCAAATCCTCCGGCGCACCAAGCAGGCGAAACAGGGGATTGATGAAGATGATGCCGATGACACAAATGACAAAAGTGATCGAGAACGACAACAACAGGCTGTCGGTCGACAGCCGGCGCGCACGCCGATGATCATCGGCACCGATCGCCCGGGCAACAACCGACGAGGTGCCGGCGCCGAGACCAATGGCAACACTGGTCACGATCATCAGGATCGGATAGCCAAAGCCGAATGCCGCGAGCGCACGATCGCCAACCCGGCCAATGAAAAAGGTATCGATCAGGCCCTGCGCCATCATCGTCGTAATACCGAACAGCACGGGCACGGTCATGTTGACCAGATGTTTGCCTACCGGGCCCTCGGAGAGCCTGGTTCGTTGCTTTGCCATTATGACCCGGGAGTTGGTGCAGGCCAGCTACTATGAAGCAGGTATCAGAAGCTGGCAATCAACACGCCACGCGATCCGCGGCATCGAGTGCCACCCTTGCACGGGGTTTAACCCTGCTGGACAGCTACTTCGCGGGCGGTAACCACGTAGCGCAGTGGACCACCCGTCTCAACCACATCGAAGGGGTAACAGGTAATCAGGCTGAGCATCCTGCCATCCGTGTCCAGCAACAAGCTGCTGCGTCTTGAATCCACGACATCGAGATCGATGACTTCATACTGATGAAAGACGCCGTCCACCGTCTCGATCCTGATCGATTCACCGATGCCAAGATCTTTAAGGAAGCGAAAGTGGGTATCCCGGTGACCGGCAATGACGCTGTTGCCGCGCTCACCCGGCAGGGCACTGGCGCTTAAGTGGCCGGGACCGAATGCCAGCGTGCGACCTGAGCCACCGGCAAGCACGATCATGTCGATCGCGCCGTCTTTTGCCAGCAGACGCGCC
>DDIS01000167.1 GCA_002338615.1 Proteobacteria bacterium UBA1844
TGCCGGACCAGATAATCAATGGTGACCGCCAGATAATGATTCGGTGGCAATAAGCCTGTGCTCGGCGAAACGATGCCGTGGCGGTCATGATCGGGATCGCAGGCAACAGCGATGTCGAATCGGTCACGCAACTCGATAAGGCCTTGCATGGCGTAGCTTGACGATGGGTCCATGCGGATCTTGCCGTCCCAGTCAAAGGTCATGAATCCGAAGCCGGGATCCACCGTCTCATTGACGACCTCGAGATTCAGGCCATAGCGATCCTTGATGGCGGGCCAGTAGTGCACGCCTGCTCCGCCGAGCGGATCGACGCCGATCCGCACATCGGCGGCTTGTATCGCTGCGAGGTCAAGAACTTGATCAAGGTCATTCACATAGTGGTTCAGGTAGTCGTAGCGATGCGTTGTGGCAGCTTTCAGCGCTTGGTCAATTGTCACGCGCTTGACGCCACGGAGCTGCCGCGCCAACAACTCGTTCGCTGCCGTTTCGATGTACCGCGTTACGTCACCGCCGGCCGGACCACCCGTCGGCGGGTTGTACTTGAACCCCCCGGTCTCGGGTGGATTGTGTGACGGTGTAATGACGATCCCGTCGGCCAGACCCGAAGTGCGGTTACGATTGTAGGCGATGATTGCGTGGGAAATCACCGGTGTCGGGGTGAACTGCTCGTCACCGGCAATCATCGTTTCGACACGATTCCCGGCGAGCACCTCGAGCGCAGTGTGGAACGCCGGTACGGATAATGCGTGCGTATCGATACCCAGAAACAACGGACCGTCGATTCCCTTTTCTTTTCGATACCGGCATATCGCCTGGGTGATGGCGAGGACATGATGCTCGTTGAAGGTCTTATCCGGTGCGGATCCCCGATGGCCCGACGTGCCAAACGCGATCGCCTGTATGGCTACCTCTGGATCCGGTTGCTGCGAATAATACGAATCGATCAGGCGGGCAACGTCGAGTGTGTCTTCAGATGTTACCGCTTTACCCGCCAGCGGGCTCACGCCCGGCTTCGACGGGTCGGCACGCTGTCGATTATCGTTCGCGATTCTGTTCATCTCGATCGCGAGCCTGCTCGTCCAGTTCGTGTGACAGCGCGCTGTAGTCTTGCTGGTCGATGTCGCCTCGCGCATACATCGACTTCAGCAACTGCTCCTCAAACTGGCGACCCCTTTCAGAGTCCCACCGCGATGAGGCGATCGCCGCCCAGGCGAATACGGCCACCAGCACGGTGAGCCCCAGCCACCATGGCCACGTCTCGCGCAAAGAGCCGTGATCCAATGCGGCGTCCTGGGCGGCCATCAATGGTGAGGCGAACAGCATTATTGCCGCCAACGCCAGGATTGATCGGGCTGGTATTACCGTGATTCCAACCTTCAACCATGATGGCGCCGATGCCTTGTCTCTCATCATGACGCTGCCGCCTGCACCGCTGCCGACGCTGGTTTGCCGGGTTCGTGAATACCTTCCAGTCGAGTACGTTTCAATAACAAGGCATTGACGGCCACCAACGCCGAACTTCCCGACATGGCAAGGGCCGCCACCTCGGGACTGATCACCAACGGGTAGAACACGCCCGCGGCGGCCGGAAACGCAAGCACATTGTAGGCCACAGCCCAGAACAGGTTCTGATGCATCTTTCGCAGTGTGGCACGGGAGAGCTCAATCGCCCCCAGCACGTCATAGGGATCACTTTTCATCAGCACCACATCGGCACTGTCCATCGCGACGTCGGTTCCGGCACCAATCGCGAAGCCCACATCAGCTTGCGTCAGTGCCGGTGCATCGTTAACACCGTCACCGACCATGCCGACCTTTTTCCCCTGCGCCTGGAGTTCCTTGATTTTGTCGGCTTTCTGGCCAGGCAGCACATCGGCGATGACGGTCTGGATGCCGAGCTCATTCGCAATCCGCTCAGCGGTGGCCTGGTTGTCGCCGGTGAGCATGGCGACCTCCACACCACGTTTGCGCATGTTCGTCACCATTGACGCCGCGGTCGGTCTCGGCGCATCTGCAATCGCGATCAGTCCCACCAGCGTACCGCCGTTAGCGACATGCACCACTGTTTGTCCGCTGCCCTGAAGCCGGGCTGCCTCGTCCGCGAGCTGCCCCATGTCGACGGATTCTTCGTCCATCAGACGACGATTGCCCAGCAAGACAGTCTGTCCGCCTACCGTTGCGCGTGCGCCCTTGCCTTCGATGTTCAAAAACTCGGCCAGTGGTTGCAACGGCAGACCCTCAGCCCGGCGCTGAATTGCCTGCGCCAGCGGATGATCCGAGCCCTGCTCCACGGTCGCCGCCAGACTCAGCAGTACATCCTCATCACCGTCGGCGGTGGCCACCGACACCACTTGCGGTTCGCCCATGGTGAGGGTGCCCGTCTTGTCACAGACGACGATATCGAGCTTGGTGGCTTCTTCAAGTGCCGAGGCGTTCTTGAACAAGATGCCGTTTTTGGCACCCAGGCCGGTGCCCACCATCACGGCCATCGGCGTCGCCAG
>DDIS01000094.1 GCA_002338615.1 Proteobacteria bacterium UBA1844
CGCGCCGGGGACGGCGCTCCTACGGCTCTATTTTAGCGCTGGCCCGCAATGTCTTTCAGCGTGCGCTGGTCCGCCTTGATCGAGAAGCGCAGGAACGGGCCCTGCGCCGTGTAGCGCGCCTGCGCGAAGTCTTCATCGTGGAATCCTGCGACGTTGTAGCCGAGCGACAGCCACATATTGGTCGCGACGTTGTAGCCGACGTCCACGCCCAGGCCATAGTCAATCACGCTCGAATTGTAGGAGTGATAGACGCTGGTACTCGCGCCCACGTCCCAACGACCCTTGAGGCCGCGCCGCAGGTCAAAGCCGATCAGGTCCGTGTAGCCTGTGAAGCCGCTGGCGTCGAATTCGCTGCGCACATACTTGAACGCATACTGCAGGGACAGTTGCATTGCAGCGCTGAAGCGATGGTTGGCATTAAAGTTATTGATAACGCGCCAGCTTTGTTCGGTATTGGACAGGCCCTGAAAATCATCAAGGACCAGGTCCAGCCGATTGAGGAAAGACCAGTCACTCAGGGCCGGTCGGTACGCCCAGCCAAGCCGGAGATCGGCATTGGTCAGCTCACCGCCGGCTTTGGCCTTCGCCTGGAATACGGTCAGCCCCGCCGACAATCCATGGCCCCGCAAGGGCTGACGGTACCAACCGAACAGCAATGACGCGCGTTCTTCGCTGTCGGAATTGCGATATTCGATGCGTGAATTCGCGCTCCAGACATCGGACGTATAGGTAGCGCCCGTGTACACCGCCAGGAAATCATCGCTGTAGGAACCCGAGGCGGGTTCGCGATCCGGGTCGAATGGCCGGGCATCGGCATCCAGTATCGTATTCGTCTGGTCAACCCCGACATCGAGCAACCAGTGCTCACTGATCTGGAACCCCTGGATCAGACCGACATTGGCGAACAGGCGCGGTCCGTACTCCGTTACCTCGTTTGTTAGCGAGGTATCGACCTGCGCGCGTGCCCAGGGCGTCGCGCGTACGCCAAGGCGGGTCATTGTTGCGTCGATGTCTGAGCCTGATGCCTGTTCGTATTCGGCAATCAGGTCAACGTTTTGCATCAGGCGATAGTCAGCGCCAAGCACGAAACGGCTTGGGTAGTCCAGACTCTCCGTATCGACATTGAGCGCGGTGCTGGCGCTCGCGCGCAGGGTCACTTTGCCGTCGTAAATTTTCTTCGCTATACCAAGTTCAGCCAGGTCACTGGTGCGCGTGTCGCCGTCGTCAAACTTGTCTTGTGCATGCGTAAAACCGATTGAACTCGTGAACGTATTGCGCTCGTAGCGCAGCTGCGCCCGCGCGAGGTTACGAATATCATCGGTTGCAAGCATTTGCTGCCAGCCAGCCTCTCCTTCGATAAACCAGCGCTCGTTCAGCCTGGCACGCGCATCGATAGCGAGACGTCGCACGCCTTTATCCGCTGCCGACTGGTAGCCCAGGCCGAACTCGTCCTCAACTTCGCGCATATACGCGCGCACATCAACCTTTTCGCCGTTATGCTCGAGTTCGACGTAATGTGCCGAACCGCTGGTTTCAACACCGCCGACCAGTGCATTCGTCTCGGCGATTTCGGCTTTTAGCAGAGTCTGGTCATTGAGCTGCCAGCGGAAGTCCACGCCACTCAAATCGGCCTCTGCGCCGGCAGTACCGTCGTTAATGTGCGTGACACCGAATTCGACCCTATCGCTTGCCGTGCGTACCGAGGCACGACCACCGGCAACCACGTCCTCACCACCGTTGGTTTGCGACTCATATTCTGCAACGATATAGACCGGGTTGAAATTCAGATCACGGCTAGGGACTGGTTTTTTGAAATACAGCGTGCCGTCGATTGCATTCAGGTTGTAGTCGAGGAAGCGGCTCAACGTGCGGCTTTCCAGCACGACCCCCGAGTCGAACCGGTCCCGTACTTCAATCCTGATTTGCTCGCTGTTGGCGATGATCGGTGCATTACTCAGGCGATACAGGCCCGAGGTGCCATCGCCGGGAATTTCATCACGAGTGAAGACCTGGCTGCTCTCGGCGGCGAAGGCAGAATAGCCAACATGCTCGCCGCGGAATTCACTGAGTACGCCACTGAAGTGGCGCTGGTAGCGTGACAGGTCATTGACCGTGAGACCCGTGTCGAAATCGCCAAACAACGCGTAGAACTGCTGGCGTTCAATTTTCACGTACAGCTTGTTCTGGGTCGGCGCCTCAAAGCGATGTTCTGAATTGTCCGCGTACAGCGCATAGTATTGGTTCGGGTCAACGACCGTGTTGAACGCATCCCGTGCCTCATCGCTATTACGATCTGTGTCATAAGCGAGCGTCAGCAGAAATTCACCTTTTATCTGGCCCTTGGCGAAAAATGCCATTCGACCTTCGTCGTAGTACTCGTCTTCATTGCCAGCGTTCAAGGCTGCCTCGGCGTTATCGGACAGCGTGTTGTAACCGGCGGTCCCTTCTGCAAAACCGACCAGGATCCAGTCCCGATCGGCGGGCCGGATCCAGGTTTTCAGTTCTTGCTCACGATAATTATCGAACAGCAGGTGCAAACTGACCTCGCCGGTGCGCGTGATCGGCTCCAGTTCAATCAATGCGACACCGTCGGTACCAATTCGATAGGTCGGCTGACGTGAGGTCGCCTCCACCAGCGGATTGGTGAGGTCATTTTCGACATCCCACCAGGAGCGATAGGGTTCGGCAATGCGAAAGCCGCCGACCATGCCGCGCCGCGCAAGCTTGCCGGCACGATCGTACAAACGCACTGCGATCACGGGGCGGGTCTTGCCGTCGGCTACCAGAACCGACTGCTCTTCGACCACTTCGCCACGGATTGGCAGACCTGAAAAATGGATCGTCCGGCGGATCGCCCTGGCCTGCTGGCCATCCGCGTCGGAAATGACGGCGCGCAACGTGTTTGCGCCGTCTCGCAACTCGACGCCTTTCCAGGTCGAAACAGCGACGGTACCGGCGGTGTTTATTTCGATCGAATCAAAATTGGCGCTGTTGACCGGGCTATCGTTGACCCAGACGGCGACCGTTTGTGACGGCGCGTGTGCAATCGCAAGCTTGGTAGCAGGGATTGATGGCGCGAAGCCGGCGGCCGGCAACAACATTGCAGCGCCCGGCTCCAGCGTTTCAATATCGGGGTTCACTTGCAAAGCCGGTTCATCCGCTTGAATAGGTGATTTGCGAGTACGTTCTGTACCCGGCACGGCGCCCATGGTCTCGACGACCTGGGTGCCACTTGATGCCTTGGTGACTTCGAGAAAAGACGGGCGAGATGGCCGCACACCGCTCAAAACCATTTCGACGCGACGGTTCTTCGCCCGGCCCGCGGCACTGGCGTTGTCCGCGATCGGTTCGTCCGGACCACGACCCGCAACCTGCAAGTCATCCGGACTCAGCCCAAGGGCATCGGCAACGTACTCGGCAGCGGCGTACGCGCGCGCCCGTGATAACACGTAATTGTCCTTGAACAGGTGCTGATTGCGCGCGGCGATCATCTGGCTGTCGCTGTGCCCTACTGTGGAAATCTGCACGGCCTGCACACCGCGCCAGTTGTTAATCAGCGTGTCAAGTGTTTGCTTGTCGCTCGCCGATAACTGGTCCGAAAGGACGTCAAATTTCAAATCGAGCACGTAGCCAGCGTTCTCGACCCTGGCCGGCTCGCGTAGCATTTTTGTCTCGGCAACCGGAGTTGTCTGGCCAGCCTCGATGGGCGAATCGAACCTGGCCGTTGCACGGGTCGTCAACTCACCGCTGGTCTTGCTCGCGATATTCGCAACGAAATCTACTTTGGTACTCCAGTTGCCGATTCGGTCAGGCAGGGCCAGCGACAGAACGTTCTGGCTCAAACGCGGTTCGCCGCGAGCGTCACCATCGATACGCATGCTGCCTGGCTCGTAGCTGACACCCTTGGGCAACATGATCATCAGATCGGTATTCTCGATGGCGACATTACCAATACCATTGACCAGCAGTTCATAGTGAACCTGGTCGGCATTGTCGCCACCCCGACTCTGCAACTCGAGGTCGATGCGGCCTTCCGGTGCGGGTTTGCGCTTGAGATAGAAATCGGCGCGCAGCAGGCTGCCCTTCGTCAGTTTCACAAACTGGGAATCGGCGCGTCCGGCAAAGCCTGGCGTGTCCGAACAGCGCACGATATCGAAGTAGTCAGGAACCGAGAACGTATCGATCTGTGCGACGTGCGTGCCCGTCTTCAGTCCCTCGAAATGAAATCGACCGCCTTCGTCCGATACGGCATAACTACCGTCTTCGAGGTACACGCGGATATCTGGCACGCCCTGTTCTTCGGTGAACGTATCCTGGCTGCAGTCTCCCTCGAGTATCCGGCCAATAATTGTGCCGGTGGAGCGGAACAGGTCCTCGGTCAGGCGTATGCTGACCTCGGCCTCGTTCGAGATCAGTCCGCCACCTGCAAGCGCCGTAGCCCGGTTGATGAGTTCCTGGTTGCGCTTGCCGCCAATAATTTCGACAACGTAGGTAATTGAAATACTTTGCGACACGCCGAGCTCGTCGATAGTAAACATCAGGGTGTCGAGGTTCGGACCGACAACCGGGTCCGGTGCGTCGGCACCATCTACCGTGACGGAGCCGGGTACGAAGCGCACGCCGGGTGGCAGCTGGTCGGTGAGTTCAATGTCATCGGCACGACCGGTTGCGGAGGTGTTTTCGAGGATCAATTCGTAGCGTACAAAATCGCCGGGCGCGGCGATCGTCGTCAATGTGCGCTTTTGCAAGAACAGTGATTCCGAACGTGGATCCACGGGAATGTCGAGCGCCACGGACAGCCCACCGGTCTTGGTGAATGCCGTGCCGAACGATCCCGGTCCGAGTTCGAACGGCGCATTCGGCAGGTTCTGCAGTTGTGCCGGGTCGATAGCCGACGGTGCAACGTACTCATCCGGGGGAGTGACGACCAGGCGGTAGTCACCGTCCGCGACGACCGGGAATCGATATTCTCCGGGACCAAATGCATAGCTGGCGCCGGACGAATCAGTCACCGTACTGCCGCTCACAATGCTGGATGGAAATGCGCTGACGCCATCATTGCCGTACACGGTTGCGGGTAAGCCGCTGGCCGCATCAACGATTTCAATACTGGCGCCGCTAACTGCGGCACCGCTCTGGGATTCAAAAACCCGCTGAACCGGATCGAATCCGGCACTGAATTGCGCTGCATCACCGCCGTCTTGCGGGTCGGTGTAGTTAACCTGCATTGTCGTGCGTGGTGCGGACTGCAATTTACAATCACCGCTTACGGCCGCTCCTGCACCGGTCAGCACAAAGCCTGCAAATACACCGGTATTGGGGCCGGTCTCTGTTAGCTGAATAGTCTCCGTATCGCCACGCGATAAATCGGTGACCGTAACGGATGCGTAATCGACAAGCTGGTAATCAATATTCTGGTCACTGTCCACCAATCGTATGAAAGCCGGCTCGCCAAGATTAAACACACTGCTTGAGGCGACTTCCTGCGTTGTTGCCGGGTCTATGACAGACCCTCCGATGATGGTTGGATTTGCCTGTGTCACGTAAGCGCCTCCCTGCAAACAGGCAGACGGGCCTACCGTCTCCTGCCAGGTTCCTGCGGCGGATGGCAATACCCTGGTGAACTCGATATTCGCAGAGCTTCGAACAACAGCGGTCACTACTTGCACGGTATTGCTGGTAACAACAACCGGCTGGTTTGCGACACTCTGGTACTGGAGACTGGCCTGGTTCGCGACAACAGCGCCGGGCGCCGCAGTTGCGTTTACCGAGAGAAACAGCGCGGCAAAAAAAACCGCTGCCAGTCTATGCTTAAGAGACGTGTACCCGGGGCAGGCGCATCCCGGGGGAAGTGTGACCTTCCCCCGAAATGACGCGCACAGTCGTCCGCAGCGATCAGGGCCGGGTGGCCCTGATCGCTCAAAAAACGCCTGCGCGCTCTTAAGCACCGTGATAAGCCGCTGTTGCGACTTCAGGTCGTCGGAATTTCAACAACGAATTTGACGGTGACGATAGCGCCTGCGGCAACATCGAGCGGCACCAGAGACGCTAGCTGACTTCCAGCAATCGTCAGGTTCGTACCGTCGAATGTACATCCGTCGCCATTGGCATCTGCTGCATCCGCCAGGCAGAAAGTACCGCCGCTGAACGATATGTTTGCGTTACCGCCGCTGTAGGCACCTGCAACGAACGTCACGTCGCTGTCCACGGCGTCGGCAATTGAAACGCCGGTCGCTGCAACAGTTCCGGTTGAGTTATCCAGTGTGATCGTGTACTCGATACGTGCACCTGGCACGGCCAAGCCGCTCGAGAACGGATCGGAAATAACAGCCTGAGTTTTAGTTACAGTCAATTCAGCCGCCTGCAGCAGGAAGCCATCACGATTACTCTCGGAATTATTGTTGTCGGCATCTGCAAATACGTTGTCGATGGTGCCTGGCGTCCAGCTACCACTGGCCGTGAGATCCAGGCCGCTGGCCGGATCAGCCGCAACGGCGGTAAGGCTTAATCCGGCGATTGCGCCGTTCGCAGCCGTCGCTGGTGCATTGGCAAACAAGCGCACGCGGATGGACTGGTCCTCGGGCAGGTCATCGATTGTGGTGGGGCCACCGAACACCGGATCGGGTCCGTCACCGGTCCCTGCGGTAGGATCTTGTGCGGGACTGACCGAAATCGAGACAGTGTTCATATCAACTCCGGAGTCAGCCAGGCCGGCGTAGATATCACCATCGGCTGGAATCAGCTGCGCGAAAGACAGGTTGAAATCAAGCACACCGTTACTCAGGTTCGTCACGTAGAAATCGAGAAAAGCCTGGGTGTCACCAATTGATGCTGTGGTCAAAGCGGTGCCTAAGCGACTGACCGAGAAGTCAACCCTTCGGTCGACTACGAACGACGCGGTATTCGATACGACCGGCGTTTGCGCATTGCCACCGACGTTAAAATTGACGGTCGCAGTATTATCAACGGCCACACCAGGATCGGTGCCCGTTGCCATGGCCTGCTGTGTCAACAGCAGTGCACAGGCAATTGCGCCCAGCCTCGACAACAGGCCGAGCTTAGTTTGAAACGTTTTCATCACGGTACTCCTTGTAATCATTAAGAAAACTTCTTCACATATTGATCAATCTTCCTTGCTCATCAAAAATATCGTGCTTACAACAACAATTACTCAAGTACGGCCGCAAAGGTCGCCTGACCTTCGCCACCGGCAGCGAGTTCGCTTTGCATGACCCAACGGACATGCGTGTAATCCATGGTGGTTGCCGGGCGCTCTACGCCATCGTCCAGCACTGTCAGTTGACTGGCTCGTGCAAAGCTCTTGCCACCATCAACTGAAAATTCCACTTCGAGATCGTCGCCCGCAGCAGAACCCGCCACGTAAGTCAGCGTGTTTGCAATCGGGTTGGTGATGACAACGTTGCCGGCAGGTTCATGGCCCGCATTACGAAAGGAGATCGTGTAAACAACCCGTTCACCGGGCACGACAGTCTCGGCCGCGACCAGTTTCGTTTCCTGCTTGCCATCATCGGTCTCTACAACAATTTCCTTCTGCACGGTCGTAGTGACTTCGATCGGAGTTGATTGCTGTGCAAAAGCGCTGCCTGCCAACAGCAGTGCTGCAATGCTCGCTGAAATACTCAATTTGCTTCGTACGCTCATGTCGATTCCTCTGGTTAACCGCTCAAAAATGTCTGGTGACGTGAAATTGCTGTGAAAATCCCACCGCAGGAGCGGCTTCCAGCCG
>DDIS01000202.1:0-62281 GCA_002338615.1 Proteobacteria bacterium UBA1844
TCCGCCGCCCCCGCCACCTCCGCCGACCAATACCGCCCCGGATAACCCGGTGGTTTACCTGGCCACCCAGGACAACGTCAATGTAGCCAATCTCTACATGGCCGATGCGGACAATCCGGGCACGACGGTGCAACTCAATCCGGCGCTGCCGGCCGGTGCCTCGATCTCAGTTTTCGCGGCAAGCCCGGATGAAAGCCAGGTCGTTTACATCGCGGACCAGGACACGCTCAACAAGTTTGAAATTTATCGTGTTGACCTCGACGATCCCGGGGTATCGACCAGGCTGAACCCGGCCTCTACGCCTGCGAATTCGGATGTGCAGGAATTTGCTTTCAGCCCGGACAGTTCGCAGCTTGCGTATACCTCCGACCAGGATACCGTGGGCGCGCGCGAGCTATACCTGGTGGACCTGGCGAATCCGGGCGTACCAGCGAAGTTGAACGCTCCCCTGGTGCCTGGCGGCATTGTGGGTATTGGCAGCATCTTCAGTCCCGACGGGACACAGCTTGCCTACGCCGCGGACCAGGACGTTGACGGTATCTTCGAGATGTACCTGGTGACAGTGGCGGTGCCCGGTGTCAGCACAAAGCTGAACCCCGATTTTGCGGCGTTTACGCAGTTGAAGCAGGGATTTTCGTTCAGCCCGGACGGCAACTGGTTGTTGTATAGCGCGGACCAGGATATCGATGAAGTCGTTGAACTCTACGCCGTCGACCTTGCCAATCCAGGCGCGTCAACCAAGGTCAACCCTCCTTTCGCCGGCAACACAGACATGTGCCGCGGCCGCTTCAGCCCGGATTCGCAAAAAATTGTCTACTGTTCGGACGAGGATACGGATGAGACGCTTGAGTTGTTCCTGGTTGAAATCGGCGCATTTGGCGTCTCCACCAAACTTAACCCGCCGCTGGTGGCGGATGGCGACATCAGATCGTCCGACTATCGGTTTAGTGCGGACAGCGGCTCGATTTTTTATCGCGCAGACCAGGACGTTGACGAACACCGGGAACTGTTCGAGGTGAGCCTCGCTTCACCGGGTGTCGCAACGAGGATCAACGATACGATGATTGCGCTCGGCGACGTCTTCAGCTTCGAACTCAGTCCGGATGGACTATCGGTGGCTTATCGCGCGGACAGCGCTGTCGATACAGAAATCGAACTCTTCGAAGTCGCGCTGAGTGCGCCGGGCATGCCCACCAGGGTTCACCCCGAACTAGTCGGAGTTGCGACAGAGTCGTTCCGCTATTCATCAGACGGCACACGGATTGTCTACGTCGCTGAACAGGATGCGGCTGACATCGACGAGATTTACACGACGGACGTCACGGCGCTTGGTACTTCGACGAAGCTCAATGCCCCATTAGTTGCCGGTGGACAGGTAGGGGATATCGTCATCCCATGATGTGTGTGACTGGCGAGGGTGATCTGGTTTCGTGCGAGCGGGACCAGATCATTTTTTAGGATGTTTGCGTTGCTGCCGGGAATCGCCGACCCAGAGCGATTGCTATTTTAGCGGCTGCGCGTGCAAGTCTCTGACTTCGACGGCGAACGGATGATTTGCGCCCAGCGCCGTTGTCGCTTTTAGCAGCAAGTCATCCTGTAACGCCCGCGCTTCGCGAGGCTTGTTGTGGCGCAGCGCCTTCACCAGGCTCAGTACCGTTTTCATTACATCCAGGCTCGCGTCGCCATGAAGCGCGGATTGCCGGACAATGGTTTGACGAAGAATTCGTTCCGCTTCATCGTAGTCGCCAAGGGCAGCATGGGCCTCACCCAATGTTTTGTCTGTTTGCAGGGTGAGCATGTGCGCGTCGCCCAACTTGTCGACCATCGACGACCTGGTTGCATTGCCGTATGTCAACGCCTCTTCAGGCCGGCCGCTGGCCAACAGCAGGTTGGTCCGGAGAAGACGAATGATCATGGTCACGGAATGGTCTGGCCCGAGACTTTGTATGGCTTGCGGCATTAATTCGGCAAGCAGGTCTTCCGCTTCCGGCAGCTGGCCAGCGTCCGTCAGCATTGCCGCGTAGTTCGACTCGACGTTCAGTGTTATGGCGTGCCCGGGCGGGTAAAAATTATCCCTGAGGTCGTACACTCGCCGCTGCAGAATCAGAGCATGTCGAAGATCACCACTGCGATAGGTGGCTTCCGCCACATTCATCATCGCAATGTAAGTGTATCGGTCCTTGTCTCCGAGCCATTCCTCGGACACTTCCAGGTTGCGCTGTAACAGCTCGACCGTTTTGTCGGGTTGACCCAGCCGGTCGTAGATTATCGCGATAAGCTGCCGGGCGTTAAGTGAGCTTTGATGGCGTTCACCGTTACGCTCCATGCTCTTGGCAAATACGTACCCGGCGTGCTCCATTGCTTCTTTGTAGTTGCCACGCTCTTCAAGAATCTTCGCCAGCTCCAGCCGGGCGGCCATGTAGTTCTGTTCTTCGAACCAGGCAGCATCCGTGCGAAATTCCAATAGTTCTTCGAACAAGGTTTGTGCAGCTGCAAGCTCTTCCCGGTCATACGCAATGTGTGCCCGGGTAATGCGTGCCTGTGACTGGACCGCGTGTTCAGCGGGTACGTCGGCGAGATACGGCAAGACGGCACTGAGTTCAACATCCGCCTGTTCGTGTTGTTGCAGGCCCGCCAGGGCAGCCGCAAGCATGGCGCGGGTCAACAAGGTGTCCACATGCGTATTGCCGAGAAGCTCCTCGCGAATCGCCAATGAACGGCGCAGGGCGGTTTCCGCTTTGTCCCAGAGGTACATGTGAATATAGGATTCGCCGATGATGAATAAAGTACGGGCGCGGGCTGCCGGATTGTCTGCGAGATCGGTATCAACTCTCTCGAGTGCTCGGTCCATCAGGTCCAGTACGGTTGTCTGGCGCCCGCCATCCGTCGGCCGGGGTGAGACCAGCACGTCCTGGAGAAATTGATTAACAGACGCGAGTTCCGAGGCGGTCTGTGCGGTTTTCATCTCGGATCGGGTTGCATGAAAAAAGCCGACCGATGCGGCGATTGTCCCAAGGACCAGGCTCAGCATGATCGCTGCAACGAACGCGTTTTTGCGGCGCCGTGCCGGGAGTGATTCGATCCTGGCTAACTCGGTTAGCACGTCCGAGGTTCCCGGACGCGCATCCGGGTCCACGTTTAATAAATTGCGTGCCAGGTCTCCAAGCGGGCCCTTTGGCATGCCTGCCAGGTACGTTACGCCCTGCTTTCTGCATTCATGCCAACGCAACAAGTCATCGACGGTAGTGGCATCAGCTGGATACTGTCCCACCAGCATGCGATACAGAAGAACACCCAGTGAATATTGATCGCCGAGCGTGCTTGCAGGCCGGCCCTCAAACAACTCAGGCGCGGCGGACAGCGGAGAAACGAAGGTGGGCGTCCCCGCGGCTTTGGTCAGCTCGCCACCGGCACCGAAATCCATAAGAACGATACGCCCGTCATCTTCGAGCATGACATTGGATGCTTTCACGTCTCCGTGAATCAGGCCGGCATCCTGAATAGCCTGCAGGGCCGAGGCCAATGCCGATGTAATTCGCAGAACGGTCTTTTCGCCCAGCGGTTGATTGTCGGCGAGTATCGCCTCGAGGGTATTGCCGGTGAGCAAATCGACCCATATGCCGACGCGGCCATCGCGTACATCGGCGCCATGCACCGCAAGTACATTGCGGTGGCGAACGCGGGCAATGCGCCGTGCTTCGTCGATAAACAGCCGCGAGGCTGAATCATTACCGGGTGCCTTGTGCCGCAACTTAAGCGCTACTTCGCGGCTGAGAATCGGATCGAACGCGCGAAACACCTCGCCGAAACCGCCGCTGCCGATGGACTCGATAACCTGCAGATGACCCCAGGTAAATTTATGTTTCCTGGCCTTGGTGGAGTGCTCATCACCGGATCGTGAACCGCCGGGCTCACGCGGTATGGCTGCAAAAAAGCCTGCCACCTTTGCGATTTTCCGCAGGTTATCAACCAGCCTCGAATTGGCCGGGTGCGTTCGTGCTAGTGCCGGCCAGTCAATCTCGTCGCCGGCCGCAATCTTGTCGGCAGTCTCAAGCAGGAAATCATCGTCCTCACTCATGGCATCGCGGCGGCAATTTTTACGAGTCCCCGGTTGACGTCCATGCGCACCGCATTGGCTGATTTAAGATCGAGTTCGAGTGCAATTTCCGGAAACGTTAGTCCGAATTCGACGCGCAGGACTATCGCCTGCTTCTGCCGATCGGGCAAGGTATCGAGCGCGGACTCGTAGGCTTCAATGGCTTCGGCCTGTAGTAGTGCTTCTACATTGTCGGGCGTGCCGTCGGTGAGGTTTTCGCTGGCTTCAATCAGGCCGGGTCGGCGACCGGACCGACGTATTTCATCGCGTACGGTATTGAGCAGAATTTGCCTGAGGTACGCGAGGAAGGCACCCTGCCGCTCTGGCTCGAATCGATGTACATTCTTCAGCGCCCGAATAAAAGTTAACTGAACCAGGTCGTCTGTCTCAGCGAGGTCGCGGGAATAGCCCGGCAAACGGCCGTGCGCCCAGCGCTGCAACATCGGCAGGCAGCGACGGACCAGGGCCTCGCGAGCATTGTTGTCGCCTTCTTTGAGCAAGCGAACCAGGGTCCGGGTTGACTCCGGGGGCATGTCGTCTTTGGTCTGATGTTGCATCGCGACTCTAATCTAACATTGACACAGGGTCGGATACCTTGCGTCCGGTGTTGAATTGACCGAGTTTACCAATCGGCCCTTTGGGGCCGCGATGCAGCCTTCTGCATCTTCTGGCTGCGTCTGCTGGCAAATAGTCTAGTTCTCACCGACACCAGCCGCATTCATTGTCCTACCCGCTGCCAGCGCCCTGATGTCCCGCCCGGTCGGTGCCTCATGCGCGTGCAAACCGAATTCCGGCAATACTGCAAACAGGTGATCGAAGATATCCGCCTGGATGTTTTCGTACTCGGCCCATTTGGTGGTGTTGGTAAATGCATAAATTTCCAATGGCAAGCCCTGCGGCGTCACCTCCAGTTGCCGAACCATCAGGGTCATGCCCTGGTGAATTGCCGGATTCGCTTTAAGGTAGGAAACCAGGTAGGCACGCAGCGTTCCGAGGTTGGTCAGCCGCCGGCCGTTGATGAACGACGAAAGGTCCGCGCGTACCTCGGTGTTATGTTTTTCAACTTCGTCAATCGCTCGCTGAAGATACTCACTCAGCAATTGCGCTTTACGAAGTCGTCGAAGATCGTCTTCGTCCAGGAACTTCACGCTACCGGTATCGATCAGCACGGAACGCTTGATCCGCCGGCCACCTGACTCCGACATGCCCCGCCAGTTCTTGAACGAATCGGTAATGAGTGCGTAGGTCGGGATGGTCGTGATGGTCTTGTCCCAGTTCTGGACTTTCACGGTGGTCAACCCGATATCGATCACGTCGCCGTCCGCGCCGTACTTCGGCATTTCCAGCCAGTCGCCGATTGCGAGCATGTTGTTGGCCGAGAGCTGAATGCCCGCGACGAGCCCGAGGATGGGGTCTTTGAACACGAGCATCATTACGGCTGACAAGGCACCCAGACCGCTCAGCAGGATGACCGGGGATTTGCCCATCAGTAGCGAAACGACGACGAGCCCAATGAGCACCGTTGCTACCAGTTTGATGCTCTGCAGCAATCCACGGATCGGGAATCGTGTGAAACTTGCCCTGTTTACCAGTGCGTCCTGTAGCGCGTCCAGAATGGAGAACAAGGCCAATAGTGCGAATACAAGCATCCACATTTCGACCGACGTTTCTATCGCGGAGCGTAGCATCGAGGACGGCGAGAGCCACAGGTCGGCCTGGATGTAGATGATGCCGCCCTGGACAATCAGTGCCACGTTGCGAAAGAGCTTGTGTGTGAACAACAGACTGTGCCAGCCAGCCCGGCCCGCAAGCGCGCTTCGATTGAGTAGTTTTTGCACGACCCGGTGCAGAATAAGATGGATCGCAATCGAGACTATCGCGATCCAGGCAAGAATGAGCAAAGCGTAGATCGCATCGGCGTGTGCGGGCGCATTGAGTTCAAGCCATTCTTTGACGGCCAGCTTTATTTTGCTTCTGATTTCGTTCACGAGGCTCCGGGTGAGAGTTAGCAATGTTATTGGTAAGACCTTCGTATCATAGTCATGATCGCCGGCGAGTCATACGTGTAGCGGCCAATTTTCTTGCAGGTTTGCGGTCGGCGACGGTGCTCAGGGTGGAAAACTGTGACGTCCTGGGTCAGCAATTGCGTGCACGGTAGCTAGACTGGGCGGATGGATTCCGTTCCCACACATGTCAACCAGCGACAACAGGCCAGTACCCTGTCAGCCCGATTTGGTATTGGCGCTGCAAGTTTGTTGCTCGCCAATAGCGGATTCCTGATTCTCTTCCTTGTCTATGATTTGAGTCTGTATCAACTGGTTGTGGTCTATTGGTGCGAGTGCTTTTGGGTGGGGGCTTTCAGTGTACTCAAGCTTGGGGTCGCGTCGTTGCTCGGCGATCCATTCCAGAATCGATACGTAAATGTGTCGCGCGGCAGCGGTCTGTTTCTGTCCTTTTTAACAGTTTGGTTTACAAGTGGCCTCTTTTTTTCATTGCTCGCGATGCTGGGCTTGCTCATTTTCAGTCCGTTGTTCAATGCCACAGAATCCGTAACGGATTCGCCGATGGAAAATCTGAGTTTCCTGGCTTCGATCACCGTTCTGCTGGCGGCCGCTCACGGCATATCATTTATCGCCAATTTCCTGTGTGCCGGAGAGTACAAGCACGCGCGCTTCGGAACCCTGCTGGCATTGCCATTCAAGCGCTGCCTGTCGATGCTGGGTGCGGCCATGCTGGCGGCGGTGGTTGTCTACGCGCTGCCTGAGCTTGCATCAACGATGACGTTTGCACTGGTGATCATTGTCATGAAGTTTGTCGCCGACCTGCGGCTGCATCGCGGTGAGCGTGCGTCGCTGTCGAAAGGTCACGGCTAGCCCGGCGGGTTTTCTGATATGGCCCGCTTCCTCGCAGTTGTACGCATCGTCGAACTCTTGCTCGGCACGTGCCTGGCCTTGGCGGTATTGACCGTTGCCAATGACAACTGGGGCATCGTCGGTATTGCTTTGTATTTCATCGTGATCAATGCGCCGCTGGCATTGCTGGGCTTATGGGCGCTGATATTCCGAGCTCCGCTACGTCGCGTTGCACTTTGGGTGACCATCCTGCCGGTCGCATTCCTGGTCATACCGATGTGGATTCGTTCCACCATGGATGGCCCGATCAGCACAGATTTTCTGCTGGGCCTATGTGGTATCGCCGTGTTTGCGGCGCTTGGCTGGGCATGCTTGCGGCCGCGCGCAGTTGCAGAGCTCCTACCGGCCGGTTTGTTCCGCAGCCGGCCCTGGAATATTCTCATGGTGTTGGTGCCAATCGCCGGGTGGCTGCCACCGATTGTGACACTTGCGGTCACCCGGCCGGCCTTCAACGATACAGCGAGCGGTCAGGGTAGTCCGGGCATGGGAGTCGCGATGGTAATCATAGCGGCCAGCGCGTACATGATATTCGTCAGCCTGGCCTCGCTGCTGACCGCAATCTGGGCGTGGCTGGGACTGCGCGGCGCAATTGAGGGCACGTTGCGTAGGTTACACTGGTCGCAATTACTCGTTGCCATGCCGGGTATTGCGGCGGGTGCGTTGATTTTAATTTGTTTACTGGCGCAGAATTAGGCGCGCAGCCGTTGATCATCAGTGCGTCGGGACACAAGTCAGCCGAAAGCGCGAATTCGTGAGGAGAATTGAGATGTCGACCAACACCGTTCGCCTGCACCGCGTGCTGGCGGCCAAACCCGACAAAGTCTATCGCGCATTTATCGAGCCAGATGCGTTGACACGCTGGTTGCCGCCGAATGGTTTCACTGCGAAGGTTGATCAGCTGGACGCAACGGTCGGCGGCACCTACAGGATGTCTTTTACGAACTTTACGACTGGCACAGTCATCGGGTTCGGTGGCGAGTACCGTGAGTTAGTGCCGAACGAGCGACTCCGCTACACGGACAAATTTGATGACCCCAACCTGCCCGGTGAGATTGAGGTGACAGTGACACTGAAAGCAGTTTCGGTGGGAACAGAGCTGACAATTGTGCAATCCGGTTTGCCCGCTGTAATTCCCGTGGAAGCTTGTTATCTCGGCTGGCAGGACTCTCTTGCTTACCTCGCCAAGCTGGTCGAGCCCGAGATTAAAGACGGGTGATTCTCGGGACTAGCCGCGAACACGGAGCAATGTAATGCAACAGGCCCGATTGCGTGACGAGGTCCTCACGCACGCTCTGAAGTTGAACTCATCCGGCCTGAACCAGGGCACATCGGGTAACCTGAGTGTTCGCGCGAGCGATGGCTTCCTGATAACGCCGAGTGGCGTGCCGTACGACGAGCTGGCCGCGGCTGACATTGTTTACATGAGTCTGGACGGCGACTGGAAACACGATTTGCAGCCGTCCAGCGAGTGGCGTTTTCATCGTGACATCCTGCGCGCGAAGCCGGATGTAAACGCCGTTGTGCACGCGCATCCGACCTGGTGCACGGCGCTCGCAATTTGCGGCATGGATATCCCGGCTATCCACTACATGATCGCCGTCAGCGGTGGCAATTCGATACGCTGTGCCGGCTATGAAACCTACGGTACCGAAGAATTATCCGCAGCGGCGCTGAAAGCGCTGGAAGGACGAACAGCCTGCCTGCTGGCGAATCACGGCATGATTGCGACCGGACCGTCGCTTGCCAGGGCGATGTGGCTCGCAGTCGAAGTCGAAACGCTCGCACGACAATATTTCAACGTGCTGCAACTGGGTAAGCCGAATCTTTTGCCGGATGACGAAATCGAACGGGTTTTAGAGAAATTCAAAAACTACGGATTAAAAGGCCAGAGTTTTTCCCATGACCAATCGTGACGCGGGGCATTGTTAGCCAAACGGCGCATCAATTGATTTCGACAGCGGCGTGAATAGTCGCGGACCATCGTCGGTGATGGTCAGGCAATCCTCGAGCCGCACGCCGAATTCATCGTATATATACAGGCCGGGCTCATTCGAGAAGCACATGCCGGGAGCGAGGCGTGTCATCTCGCCGTGTACGAAGTTCACGGGCTCATGGCCGTCCATGCCGATGCCATGTCCAAGCCGATGCGGCAGCCCAGGTGTCTGGTAGCCGGGACCGTACCCGAGGCTTTCGTAGTAGCGACGCACCTTGTCATCGACTTCACCGGCCGGTGTGCCAATCGTGGCAGTTTCGAGCGCCAGCTCCTGACCACGTTTTACCGTGTTCCAGACTTTTCGTTGCTTCTTGTTGGGCTCACCGAATATCCAGGTGCGTGAAATATCCGACTCATAGTCGTGCACGGCGCAGCCGCAGTCCATCAGGATCACGCCACCGGGTTTGACAGTTTGCGCCTGGGCGGTCCCGTGTGGGTAGGCGCTGGCCTCGTTGAGCAATACCATCGAGAACGATGGTGTTCCACCGAGTGCCGTGGTCGCCTCGTTCATCAACGCAGAAATATCATCCGGGCGCATGCCACCGTCCACCTGGCGATAAACATGCCGGTAAGCGGCCAGGGTCACATCGTTCGCCGTTTGTAGCAATGCGATTTCAGCCGGGGACTTGAACATGCGGCAGCCGCGTGTGATCTCGCTGCCCGTGACGATCGCAAAATCGGGCGCAGCGCGTTGCACTCCATCGACAATGAAGTGACGTACCGTATCCTCAACGGCGAGCTTGCCGGATTTGAGGCCGCGATCGGCGAGGATGCCGGCGACGCGGTCGAATGGATTCTCATGCTCATTCCAGGTGCGTACGTCGCCACCCACAAGCAGGCTTTCGCGCACGGAAGGTTCCTCGAAATACGGAGTCACGATCGCAAGTTCGCCTTCGGCTGGAAGAATGGCACCGGTAAAGCGCTCGGAACGCCACCAATGTACACCCGTGAAATACACCAGCGTCGTGCCGGCTTCGATGAGCAATGCATCGATACCTTGCGCGTGCATCAGGGATTGTGCCCTGGCGATTCGTGCTTCGTGTTCGCGGGCCGCGATGGGCTGCGCGGTGTCGGCAAGCTTGACCAGGGGCTTTGTGACTGCGGAGTATGCTGCACCGCCGATAGCCGACAGACCCATCGCACCGGTCGCCTGCAGAAATTGTCGCTTGTTCATGTCTACCCTATACATGCATTTACCACCATAGTCATCGTTCGCAGCATGGCTGGCAAGCGCAGACGCCCCCGGCCCGCAGTGCGCCGGTCGAGTCGATCGTCCGAATTGCTGACCCGTACTATCACAACCCGGCTCGTTGCTATGCGCCCGTGACGGCGATCGCGTTCTTGCCGATCGTGCCATTGCACTGAAAATTTTGGTGGCGCCGCTAGATCTGCGGCTGCGGATTTCGGAGGTCACAGTAAGTGTACTGAATAAGTCTTTGAATTGAATCAACAGGAAAAATCAAGTTTTCCAAACTCGAAAATTCCGGATCTGCCGGGCCCGCAATAGCCGATGCACTGCTAGTTGCATTCGTTACTTTGCGGGAGTAGCGTGAGCGCACCGGAAGATTCTGCCGTCCGTCGGCAGGTCTGCACCGAAAAAATCAAATAACATAAAATTACAAAAATTAGGGGAAATCAGATGAAACGCACGGTCTTGCGCTTTTTCACAGGCGTTGCTTTGTCCTCGTTTTTCGTACTATTTGCAAATGCCGCTCCGCCGACGCATGCAAACAACAATCACGCAATCGAACGCTTGAAAAACGAGCAGCCCGGCACGAAAGTGAGCGTGAATCCGGCGACAGATACAGCGAGTTTTGTCCGTATGCCATCGGGCCAGGCGAAAAAAGCGGCCCGCGCCGGTGGCCAGTCAATACAGGACGAGGCTGCGGCGTTTGTAAGCCGCAATGCACAGGCGTTTGGATTGCGGGTTGCCAGCAGTGACCTGAAGTTGCGTACGACCAAGCGAGACAGTCTCGGCCACACACACGTCAGTTTTACGCAGGAATACGCGGGTATTCCTGTCTTTGGCGCGGACCTTAAAGTGCACTTCGATGCAGCAGGTGAGATCTCGGTGATTAATGGAACGCTGATCCCCGACATCGATGTTTCGATGGCGCCATCGCGCAGTGAGTCCTACGCCGAAAGCGTTGCCGTCAACTATGTAAAGCCAAAGAAGAACAATGTTGCAATGTCGGCGAACAGGAGTCGTCTGATAATTTTCCGCGAAGGGCTCGCGAAAGGCGTGCCTGGAGACAACCATCTGGCCTACGAGGTTGAGGTGGGCAATGGCGTCGATGTACGTGAATTTGTCTATGTCGATGCGCACACCGGCAAGGTTATCGACCAGATTACCGGCACGCCTGATGCGCTCAACAGGCGCGCCTATGACGGCCTCGGGCTACCTGTCGTTCCGCCGAGTTACCCGGGTGCTCCTTTCTGGGTTGAAGGCGCTCCGTTCCCGACCGGCACGCTGGAAGCCGACAACATGATTATCGCCTCCAAGGAAACCTACGATCTGTTTGCAAACGCATTTGGTCGCGATTCCTTCGACGGCGCCGGCGCGACGATGGATTCGATATTCAATCGTGGTTACAGTTGCCCGAATGCATCCTGGAACGGCACGTTCATATCATTTTGCCCAGGACTGACAGTGGACGATGTGACCGGCCATGAATGGGGCCATGCCTATACAGAATACACCGACAACCTGATTTACCAGTGGCAGCCAGGTGCGCTGAACGAGTCCTACTCGGACGTCGTTGGCGAAACCGTGGACCGCCTCAATGGTACGGGCGGTGATTCGCCGGACGTCGCTCGCACGCCAGGTAGCTGTACGGTTACGGACGGCACGCCTCCACCGTCTTTGGTAGTTACAGGTGGCAGTGCCGCAGGCAGTTATTTCGTGACGGCGTCTGTTAACGAACCACCCGCACCGTTTACCGTCGGGCCTTTGCCTATGGCGCAGTCCAATCCAGCCGGAGCCTGCACGCCAGTCGGCCCCGAGGTGAATGGCAAAATCGCAATCATCGACTGGACACTTCTCCCGAGCGGTGCAAATGAGTGTGGCTCTGGGACCCGAGCGGCGAATGCGATAAACGCAGGCGCGGCGGGCATCATATTTGTAGCGCCTCCGGCCGGCCGGCTGAACCTCGGCTCCAACGCATTGATAGCGAGTGTCCAGGTCACCAACGGCGACGGTGCCGTGATCAAGGCCGGCCTGCCAGCCGATGCAACAATCACGTTTGACGTTGGCAGCGATAACTCCGTGCGCTGGCTGCTTGGCGAAGACAGCAGTGCAGCAGGCCTGACAGGTGCACTGCGCGATATGTGGACTCCGGGGTGTTTTGGCGATCCCGGCAAAGTTACCGACGAGGTTTACCATTGCGCAACGTCCGATCAAGGCGGCGTGCATATCAATTCGGGTATTCCGAACCATGCATTCAGCCTGTTGGTCGATGGTGGAAACTTCAATGGCCAGAATATCAGTGGCATTGGCCTGACAAAGGCCAATCACATTTACTTCCGTGCCAAGACGCATTACCAGGGCCCGGCGACGGACTTCGCGGCACACGCCGATGCGCTGGAACAGTCCTGTTCCGACCTCGTTGGTACCAACCTGGCATCATTGACAGACGGCAGCCCGTCCGGACAGGTAATCTCGGGCGCGGATTGCGACCAGGTTGCGAAGGCACTGCTTGCAGTTGAAATGCGCACGCCGCCAAGCCAGTGCGGATTTGAACCATTCCTGGCGCAGAATCCGCCGCCCTTGTGCGACGATCCCAAGGCCAAAGTAAAGTCGCTTTTCAAGGACAACTTTGAGCACGGTAATTCATCGATGGCACGCTGGAAACGCAGTAACGACGGTACGACGCCCGATTTCACCGATCGTGAATGGAGCGTCGTGTCCAACCTGCCCGATAATCGCAATGGCAGGGCATTCTTTGGCCCGGATCCGACCTATGGCAGCTGCGCGCCGGGCGGAGACGAAAGCGCGGTCCTGCATCTGGACAGCCCGCAAATTTCGGTGCCCGCGTCCGCGGACGATTTGCGCGTGGTCTTCGATCACTGGGTGGCCACCGAGTTTGGTTATGACGGCGGCAACGTAAAGATCAGTGTCAACGGTGGTCCGTGGACACTCATTGACTACACCGACTTCGTCTACAACTCGTACAATATTTTCCTCGCTACGGCGGGACAGGGAAATACCAATCCAATCGCCGGTGAGCAGGCGTTTTCCGGTACGGATGGCGGTGCGGTCGACGGTACCTGGGGTCGCTCAATCATCAACATTGCTCCCTATGCCGGCCCCAAGGACAAGATTCGTCTGCGATTTGACATGGGGACGGATGGTTGCGGTGGCGCGTTTGGTTGGTACGTGGATGACGTGTCGGTGTATCAATGCCGATAAAGCGCCAGGCTTAGTCTCAAACCGCAGGACAACAGGGGGCGCTCAGAAGGGCGCCCCTTTTTTTATCTAGTTTATGGCGTCGTTGTATACCGCGCCCAACGACACGTTGAACGTTGCAATATAGTCTGCCGGTGAAATCGCGCGGCCAGAAATGGCGGCGGGGTCAAGGCGCACGAGACGAATGTTGTAATCGCTGAAATTTACACTATGGGGTTCTTTCGACGCGGTATGCAGTTCCACGGCCTCACTGGAGCTATTGAGACGCAGTGAAATCCGGACGATTGCATCACCTTCGCTGATGCATGCTTCGCCTTTGCCACAGCGTGAATCCGACGCCACTTCGAGAAATTCAATCTGTATATTCTCATTCGAAAGCCTGGCAGATTGACCTGCCACCAGTTGAAAGTCGTCGTTGATCGATGTTGTGATATTGTCGGCTGCGTTTACGACACAGCCTGTGGCAGCCAAAAGAGTGAGCGTGAAAAGTAATCGCATTTCAAGACCTTTCCCAAATGTACGTAAAGTCGCAATCATTTCGATATACCCGCCCGACAATGGCGGCATATTACTTGCAGGATATCATCCGGATCAGGTGTTCAAGCGGCGAAGTTCGGTACTATGATCCGTCGCCGCTGACGGCGACCCTGGTCAGGAGGCCTTCATGATCCCGCACGTCCAGCATTTCGTGCACGAAGCAACCAACACGTTCAGCTATGTTGTACGGGAGCCTGACGGACCTGCCGCGGCGATCATCGACTCCGTACTGGACTACGATCCGGCCGCCGGTCGCAGCAGTACGCACTTTTCCGATCAGCTGGTGCAATACGTGCGCGACAACGACCTCAAAGTCGAGTGGATCCTGGAAACACATGTGCATGCCGATCACCTGAGCGCTGCTGCCTATCTGAAGGAGTCCCTGGGTGGCCGGGTTGCTGCAAGTGAGAATGTCAGGGACGTGCAGGCAACCTTCAGGGAAATATTCAACCTGCATGACTTCAATGCCGATGGCTCACAATTTGATCACCTGTTCACCGATAGCGAACAATTCAGCATCGGTTCCCTGAAGGGAAGTGTCATCAGTACGCCCGGCCATACCAGCGACAGCGTCAGCTTCCTGATAGGCAATGCGGTATTTGTCGGCGATACACTGTTCGCGCCCGACAAAGGCACTGCGCGTACGGACTTTCCGGGCGGCAGCGCGCTCGCGCTGTACGAGTCGACGCAACGACTACTCGCCCTGCCTGGCGATACGCGCGTATTCCTTTGCCACGACTACCCGGGCACGGCGCGCAAATTCGAGCCTGTGCACTCGGTGCGGGACCAGCGTGCGCACAATATTCACGTGGGTGCCGGCAGTGTCGCCGACGAGTTCGTGCGCATCCGCGAGTCGCGTGATGCGACGCTCGGCATGCCCGCGCTGATTCTGCCGGCGGTCCAGGTCAATATCCGGGCGGGGCAACTTCCGGGCGCCGAGGAAAATGGTGTCTCCTACCTGAAGATCCCGCTCAACCTGCTGGGCCGCGCAAGCTGACAATCCAAAAAGGACACCCACCAGTAACGCTTGAAAAAGAACATCCACACAATCGGGAGTCGTGTCCCGCCGACCGCGAAGACGTGCTCCAAGGCTGCCAAAAGCCTTACGCGACGCAAGAATGATGGTACGATGGTCCTGGTTTTGCTGCATTGCCACATTAAAGGCACCATTAGCGATTACATAACCTATTGTATTAGCTAAATATTTATAATCATTGTGAAGATATGTTGCAATGCAAAATAGATGTGTTATTATACTGCAATGCAAAACAACCCGCCCCTACAGGAGCACACGACATGACCAATTTTAATGACACTTTTGAGAAACTGGCTGACCTGCAGAAGCAGGGTCTGGAGCCGGTACGCCACTTCAGCGGCCTGGCCGTTGAAGCCTTTGAGGAACTCGCCCGCAAGAACTACGCGTTCTACGGTGACGTCCTGGAATTCGCTGTAGCACAGGCCAAGCTGCCGGTAGAACTCAGCGAGCCGAAAGCCCTGTTCGAGAAGCAAGTTGCCTCGACCAAGGAATTCGCGGAGCTGGTTGGCAAGCGCGCCAACGAGTACGTAGAACTCGGCAAGTCGTTCCAGCAATCAACGAGCGAGCTGATTGACAAGGATATCGTCACTCCGGTCAAGAAGGCCGCGAAGAAGGCAGCGTAGTCATTCTGCTGCACAAGAAGGCGCTCATCTGAGCGCCTTTTTTTGTTTTGACTTAGCGTCCGGAGTCTGCAGAGACTCCGGGCCATTACCTATACAATAGGGAAAACGGAGATTTCCCGATGGCTGCACCACACCTCATCAAAAAATATTCCAACCGGCGGTTGTACGATACCGCTACCAGTAGTCACATCACGCTGGAGGGAATTCGCAAGCTGATTGTCGAAGGCACCGACGTCGAGATCGTCGATGACACCAGCGGCGAGGACATCACCCGCAGCCTGCTACTGCAAATTATCGCCGACCAGGAACAGGGCGGCCGGCCGGTGTTGGGTGCCGATTTCCTGATGCGTCTTATCCGCCTCTATGGAAGCCCTATGCAGGAGATGATGGGCGCCTATCTTGCGAAGAGCTTTGACGCGTTCACAGAGCAGCAGTCGGCGCTGCAAGAACAGATGCAGAGCACTCTCGCGAGCATGCCGTTTTCGACCATGCAGGAACTTGCCAAAAGCAATCTAAAGGCCTGGCAGCGCATGCAGGATGCGATGCTTGGAAAAACTGCACCGAAAGACGACGACGCCGCAGAATAATTCAACGCTAAAGTTTCAAGGGGCAATGACTTGAGTAGTGAGAAGTCCACAGATAATTCCGCAATGGATGACATGACATCAGAGTTCATCGACATCCTGAAAAAGAACCAGGAGACCTTCACCAAGCTCATGGCAACACCGCCCCAGGCGATGACAAGCATGCTCGACCCATTCAACGCGTTTGGTTCATTTGCAAAAGGCGCCAAGAAGCTGGCGGCTGATCCCGGCAAATTGATGCAGGCGAACATGGAGCTTTGGCAGCAACACATGGAGCTTTGGCAAAGTGCGACACTTCAAGCACTCGGTGAGAGTAACGTAGCTACGACAGACTCCAAAAAGAAAGGCGCAAAAAAGGACACACACAAGAAAGCGGACCGGCGCTTCGCGGCGGACGACTGGGATGAAAATCCTATTTTCGATTTCATCCGGCAGTCCTACCTGATTACCAGTAAATGGCTGATCAGCACCATGGCGAGTATCGAAGGTCTGAGTGACGAAGACGCGCGCAAAGTGGATTTCCACACCAAGCAACTCGCCGATGCGATGTCGCCCAGCAACTTTCTGATGACAAACCCCGAGGTCATCAGGGAGACCGTTGAAAGCGGCGGGCAGAACCTGGTTCGCGGCCTGCAAAACCTGAGCCGCGACATGCAGGCCGGTGACGGTAGCCTGAAAATAGCGATGACGGATGAGAGTGCCTTCGAGCTGGGCGTTAACGTGGCCACGACGCCCGGAAAAATCGTCTATCAGAACGACATCCTGCAACTGATCCAGTACGAGCCGAGCACAGACCAGGTACATCGACGGCCGCTGCTCATATTTCCGCCCTGGATCAACAAGTACTACATTCTTGATCTGCAGCCCGACAACTCTTTCGTGCGTTGGGCCGTGGCCCGCGGCTACACGGTGTTTGTCGTTTCCTGGGTAAATCCGGACGAGAGTCTCTCGGATAAAACCATGGACGACTATCTCAACGAAGGCATTCTCGAAAGCCTCGATGCTGTTGAGGCAGCGACCGGTGAGTCCGAAGTAAATCTCATCGGCTACTGCGTTGGCGGGACGTTGACGGGCGCCGCACTCGCCTACATGGCAGCGAAGAATGACAAGCGCGTCAAGGCTTGTACATTTTTTGCCGCGCAAATGGATTTCAGCGAAGCCGGCGACCTGAAAGTCTTTATCGACGAACAACAGCTGGATAATCTCGACGAACGGATGCAGGAAACCGGCTATCTCGACGGCGCGGCTATGTCCACGGCATTCAACATGCTGCGCGCAAACGACCTGGTATGGTCGTTCTATGTCAACAACTACCTGCTAGGCAAAGAGCCGATGAAGTTCGACCTGCTGTACTGGAATGCCGATGCAACGAGAATGCCTCGCGCGCTGCACATGTATTACCTGCGCGAATGCTATTTGAAAAACAACCTTGCAAAGCCCGGTGGGTTGTCCCTGAATGGTGTCCCGATAGACCTCGGCAAAGTCGAGATTCCAATCTATCTGCAGGCGGCAAAAGAAGACCATATTGCCCCCTACGTATCTGTATTCAAGGCGAAGAACCTGTTTTCCGGTCCAGTGCGCTTTATGCTTGCGGGATCAGGACACATCGCGGGTGTCGTTAATCCGCCCGGCGCGAAAAAGTACAACTACTGGATGAACGAAGAACAGCCGAACGAGCTTGCCGCATGGCTTGACGGTGCGGAATCGCATCCGGGTTCGTGGTGGGGCGACTGGAATGACTGGCTGGCACCTCTCTCGGGCGAGCTGGTGGCGGCCCGGATTCCCGGCAGTGGCCAACTCGATGTGATCGAGGACGCGCCCGGCAGCTACGCCAGGAAAAAGAGCTAGGCTAGAATAAAAATCAAATTCGACCAGGTAATCACGGAGGAGTAAAGCAGATGGAGCTGAGCGGAAAGGTCATGGTTATTACAGGCGCCAGCAGGGGTCTCGGTGCGGCAATCGCAGCAAGACTGGCGCAAAAGAAGTGTCAACTGGCGCTGATCGATCTCGACCTTGCGTCACTCGCAGCAACAAAAGCAGCCTGTATCGACAATGGCGCGCAGCGCGTCGAATGTTACGCCGCAAACGTGGCGAACGAAGCGCAAGTAATAGCTGTCATGCAGGAAATTTCCACCGACTTCGGTGCCCTGCATGGCTTGGTTAACAATGCAGGCATCACCCGCGATGCGCTGACACTGAAGTATCGCGACAATGAGCTCGTTTCAAAATTGTCGCTCGAACAATGGCAGGCTGTCATCGATGTCAACCTGACTGGTGTGTTCCTGTGCGGCCGGGAAGCGGCGGAAAAAATGGTCGAGCTGAAATGCGCGGGTTGCATCATCAATATTTCATCAGTTTCACGCCACGGCAATATCGGCCAGCTTAACTACTCAGCAAGCAAAGCAGGCGTCGCCGCGATGGCCGTTGTTTGGGCCAAGGAACTTGCACACTACGGCATTCGCGCGGCCTCGGTTGCACCGGGGTTCATTGCGACGGAAATGGTGATGTCGATGAAAGAAGAAGTGCGCACGAAGCTTGCCAGGTCTATCCCTGCGGGACGCCTCGGAGAACCAGACGAAATCGCCAGCACCGTGGAGTTCATTTTTGAAAACGACTACATCAATGGGCGCTGCATTGAAGTCGATGGAGCACTACGGCTATAGAGTCACGGCCAGCGATCAGACAACGGGCTGCCAGTCCAGGGCGTCCTCTTCCACTTCGAGCCGAATGCGAGACCAGGCAAGTTCGATATTCTCTGCGCTGCCCGACACATTAAGTTTGAAATTGCCAAGGTCAATTTCCTCGCGCGGCTGGGTCAGTAGCCGCGTGATGCTACGGGCCGCCTCATGGGTTTCCAGCATGCGTGGCTGCCAGCGGCCGAACACCTTTTTGTTGTCCGCATGGGCCTCCGTCATGCTGGTACGAATAAACGGTAGCATCAGGCAAGTGGAACTCACGAGCTCAGCGGACCGTCCGAGATTGACTCGCAGCACCTCCGGCAGGCGTAACACGGCCCAGTTGGCGACTACATATCCCGGCACCGCGATGCCGGGCTCGATCGCCTGCATTGATGATATGTAGATTATCTGCAATGGTTGATTGTGGTAAACCGCTTCGGCTGCCCACAGGTGTGTCATCGACACGAAGCCATCGATCTTGGTGTCGAGCACCTGGAAAGATTCGTTGAGGTCACTGATGAACGTCGCACGCACGCGCGCACGCCGTTCCGCACGGCTCTCGCCGTCGATTTCAGGAAGTGCCCGGCCAAATCGATAGCCGGTCTCGGACAAGCCTGAATTGCAGACAATAATATCCGGGCCCTTGTTGCCCATCTGCTCAACGACATAGCTGCGCGACGCCCAGAGCTCCGACATGCTGGTGACGTCAGCCTGCAGTGCAAAAGCTGTACCTCCCTCAGCACTTATTGCGTCGACGAGATCGAAACCATCCCGGTAACTGCTGTGGAAATGCACCCCGACGACGGCTGCACCATTCGCGGCAGCGGCGAGGGCAAGTGACTGACCGATACCACCGTCCTTGCCCGAGCCCGTTATCAGGACCCGTTTGTCCTTGAATGCACTCGCGAAACCTTTGCCGAATTCGAAAGATGAGTATTCTGCCGTGTAGGCCATGACGTTCCCCGATATCGATGCAGGCTACCAATATACGCTTTCAGGTGGCGCAGGTCTTCCTAAGCCCGGACTTGTTGCAATTGTTGACGAGCTTTACCGTGTCAGGCAGTTCGCTGGTGCGATGTAATCGCGGGGTGAGCGGTCGGTATTTGTACTTCAACACCATATGGCAGATTGAGTAAGCAGCGCTGCGTCAAAACTCGTTTCGTTTCAGGTAACATCAGCTGGCGGCGCAAGCCGATACATTTGATGGGGGCACTGTTGTCACGGAATGTTGCAAAACCAAATGCGCTTAACGGCGTATACAGGCGACCGGCGGCTGCCTGTTTACAGGTGACCGCGAAGTGAAGGCGCATCGAGCACCCACCGCGATTTTCAGGCCCAGGTGATCCAGAGTTTGAAAACAGTGTTTGGCCGTTTCTGGGCGGAGTTGCGCCGACGGCGCGTGATCAAGACGACCATCGCCTATGTTATCGGCGCGTGGGTTGTCGTTGAGGCATCCTCCACGGTTTTCCCTGCACTGCTGTTGCCGGACTGGACGGTTACGCTCGTGGTCGTGGCGGCCCTCGTGGCTCTGCCGTTGGTCGTCGTGCTCGCGTGGATTTTTGATATCGAGCGTAAAGGGGGCGGCGATTCACCCCCACCGCCGGAAGCGACTCCCGTCGCCGATGTTGCTGACAAGGTAACAGGTGCAGCACGATCGCTGCCGCCCCTTGCCTCGAGCGCACAGACGTCTGTCGCCGTGATGTGCTTCGACAGCCCGCAGGGTGACACGGATTCCGCTTTGCTCGCACAGGGCATAGCCACAGAGCTGCACCATCTTTTGTCCCGCGTGAATCGCCTGCGAGTTGCCGCGAGACTCTCGTCATTTGCTCACGCAGGTAGTGCAAGCGATGTGCGCAGTATCGGCAAGTCGCTTGACGTAAGTTTTCTGATCACGGGGTCGGTTATCTGCCTCGGCGAACAGCTGCATGTTACGGTCGAAATGGATGATACGGGCAGCGGCGTACAGGTCTGGAGCAGGACCTACGATCGCACTCGCCAGGATTTGCTCAATGTACTGAAAGTGATTGCTGAAGATGTTGCGAGTGCATTCGGTGGCGTGCAGCTCGAGAGCGAAATCCGCCAGGCGGTTGCCTTGCCGACAGCAAACCTGAACGCGTGGAGCAGGGTACAACGTGCCCGCGGCTACCTGCTGGATTTTACGCCCGCGGCTCTGAACGAGGCGGTGCAGCTGCTCGAAAACGCGTTGCAACTGGACCCTGAATATGCGGCCGCGCGAGCCGCACTGGCTTCGGTCCTTGCCGAACGCATGATCAATGGTCTCGGCGCAGATGTGGCAACCGACAAGCAGCGCGCCGTGGAGCTTGCAACGATTGCAAGTGACACGTCGCCAAATGATCCATTCGTGCTCAAGCTTTCAGGTGTTGCCCTGGCGTGCACGGGCCAATATGAAATGGCGCTCATACTGGTTCGTCGTGCCGTCGGACTGGCGCCCTACGACCTTGGTGCCTGGGGCTACCTCGGCTGGCCGCTCGTGGCGTCGGGCAAAAGCACTGAGCTGGATGAACTGCATCGGATCATGCAACGAATGCTCGATTCGGCCCCGTCACACCCGGGCGCGCCGTTTTGGCTATTCCATCGCAGCGTTGCGTCATCACTTGGCGGTGACAACGAACAAGCCGTGCAGTTAGCGGCCGATTCAGTGCAGCAGAATCCGCGTATACCGATCGTCTGGATGCAGTACGCCAACGCCCTGGGCAGCACCGGCAGGCTTGAGCTGGCGGAGAAGGCAATCGGTCGCGCACAAGCGGTGGGTCCGTACATGGCGGCACATTACGAAGTGGTTATCAGAGCCATGTGCGGCAACAAGGACGTATTTGCGAAGCGCGTGACGGGTGTTCGCGCGGTAGCCCGGCAGAAAATTTCCTGAGTGGACAAATTCTCGGGACCCGTTGAGTAGCTATGCCGGCCGGCAAGATAGCGGCACTCGGGGCCAGGCATCGACGATATTCATTGAATGTCAGGCGCTTGACAGACACAGGCAGGTGGCTGGATCTAGTCTGTTTACCGGACATTGGCAATAGGACAACAGGCGCCAGCCCGGTGATTCCGGCGCTTTTGACTCCCCGTAGGAGATGATGCAAGATGCCGCGTAACAGAACGACAACAACAACAATGCGTTCGCGACACCTAATACGTCGACGTTGCGGCCCAATAAGAATGTCTTTCGAGCCTGTCAAAAATTTCCTGAAGGACGATCGCGGTGAACACGCGATGGAGTTCCTCATGATTCTTACGTTCGGCGTATTGCCTATTATTGGCGCCGTGTTCCTGCTTGAAGATGTGCTGCAGGAATACGTGGGGTTCAGTCAGATTTTTGTCAGTTCACCGTTTTTCTAGTTGGGGGTCACGACGTAAGCATACGCCGGACGCAGAGCAATTTGAACACACAAAAGATGTGTCAATGGAGGCGATGATGGAACTTTTGAAGTCACAGTTGTACGGGGATATACGACGTATCGGTAAGTTGATGACGGCTCTACACACAGATGAGCGCGGCGACAACGAAAACCTGGGTCGCTTACTGATCCTGGCATTGATACTTATACCGCTGATCATTCTGATCGTATTTTTCGGTCAGCAGATCGCTACCGAAGCGAAAGCCCAGTGGGACAAGTTGTTCGGCAAGCCGGTTAAGCCAGGCGTCTGACGCTGCAGTTGGGGGCAGCGGTGTTGCAAACCTGAGCCCCTGATGAAAGGCGGCGATACCCATGGCCATTTCGTTCATAGCTGTACTGATCGTGGTTTCGATCGCCGCCTTTCTCGATATCAGAACGCACCGGATCCCGAACTGGCTGACCTACTCAGCCTGCGCCCTGGGGCTGCTACTTGCCGCGGCGGCGGCGGGATTCAACGGGCTGCTCAACAGCCTGGCCGGCTTTGCCGCCGCGTTTATCCCGCTGCTGTTGATGTTCATAGGCGGTTCCGTAGGCGGTGGTGACGTCAAGCTGATGGGCGCCGTTGGTGCGTTGCTCGGTTTCCCGGCAGGACTTAATGCATTGATTTCTTCGATCCTCGTGGGCGGCTTCTGCGCCGCAATTATCCTGTTGTGGCAGGGTCGCCTGTTTCCCATTCTAAGACGCGCCGCGTCAGTTGCCTGGAGCAAGGTCTACCCACTGCATGTGCCCTACGCCGCACCACCCGACCACAAGGATTCATTCCCATTTGGTGCAGCGATTGCCGTTGGCACGTGGCTGACCGTGATTTCAATTCAACTCGGCATGAAGACGCCGGCGCACCTGTTTTAAGGCGGGGTGACGAGACAATGAGCGTTGACTTGAGTTACCTCGATCGTATCGCGGAACTCAAGTTATACGCTGCGATTGCCTGGGCGGCGGCGGCACTGGCGCTTGTTCTGCTGTTGATTGTCTCGCTGCGCGTCAGCGCAAGATTCGCTCCTGCCGGCTCGGCTGCCTCGCGACTGAAGGGTTTGCATGTTGATCGCAATGCCACCGCATCCATGGAATACCTGCTGGTGCTTATGCCATTTTTGGTTATCGTCATGACGGTCTGGCAATTCGCGTTCATGGTCAACGCGCGCCTGCATCTTGGCTACGCTACTTTTGCGGCAGCGCGCAGTGCAGCGGTCATGATTCCTGCGGAGCTGCAGGGCGAGGCGGCCGGCAAGCTGAACAAGGAAAGCAGCAACAAGGAATCCAAATGGACGCGCATCGAGCGCGCTGCCCGACCAGGGACCATTGCAATTTCCCCTGGTTCGGCCGGTGATGCCGCCGGCGTGTACGCGGCTCACAATATCAAGAATGCTATCTCGGGCGGCAGCTTCAACGCCCCGCAGACGCCCGATGCGCTGGGCACGATCGGGCGCATTACGCTGATGTCGATGCACATGTGCGATTTTCCGATATTTTGTCCACCAGAGGCACTGACCGGCACCCGGCCTTTGCGCGCAGCCGTAAAAGACTTTTACGCGCAAAACATGACCAAGGTCAGTATCGCCGGGAAGGATAGCAGCGCTGCGGACGTGGATCTCAGTGGCCAGGAAGTTGTGAACGTGCGCGTGGACTACGTCCTCTGGTTACAGGTGCCGTGGGTTGGTCGCTTGCTGGAGGCCATGTTCAACAATTCTTTGAACGAGCAAACCGGCGAGCCAAAACTCTTTAATCCCTACCCCTCGATAACCTTGTCCGAGGAAACCAGCATCAATCTCTGGTTCAAGAAACGTGCCACCGAGCCTTGCAGTTAACGTCATGAAATTCATGCAACGATTTCATCGCGACGACTCCGCACAGATTTCTTTTCTGGCCGTTGCGGCGGTCATTTGCTTCATTGGGCTGTTGTCGATGGTTATCAATACCGATGACATCATTACCGACCGGGTACATATGCAGGACGTTGCCGATACCACGGCGATATCCTCGGCTGCGTGGACAGCACGGGGCCTGAACATGATTTCATTCATCAATGTTCTGAACACCAAGTTGATATCCACGGCGGTCCTGCTAAATGCGCTTGCTGATACCATCCCTGTCGTCAAGACGGTAGCCCAGGTGCAGCTCGCGATATTCAACGCCTGCAGCGGCGTGCCCTTCGTCGGTGCTTTTTGCGCCGCGATGGCAGTTGTCGTCAATATTCAGTTGAATGTTCTGAACCCGTTGCAAACGGCTGTCGACAAGCTCGCAAACGCACTGTCGAGATGTGACAAGGGAGGTGGCCTCTGGAAGGTCATGAAGGGCCTCGAAGTGGCGGCAACTGCAGTTTCAAAGACCTTTACGTTCATCGGAATTGCCGAATCGATCGACATGGCCAAGGCCAACGGCGCGGATTTCGGCCTGGTTGTGAACGGCAATATGATGAGCCTGGATGACGCGAAAGATGCGCTGTTCTTGCCGGTCAAGCAGGAAAAATTTCCGGCGCATTGTCCATTCGTCAAGAATGGCGGTTCCGGTTACAAGATGGCGGGCTACGAGTGTGGAACCGGGCCCTACAAATTGGGCAAGAATCGGATCATGGGCACTATCTTGGTGCCTTTCGTCAACCTGTTCGCACATCCTATTTTTCTCGGCATGTCCGCATCACATTTCAGTCAGGTCGGCTGTACCAACGACCCGGGTGAGGCAAACAACAAGTTTCCGGTTACGTTGAAAGATCACAACGAATGCCAGAAATACGATGCTGAAGCAAAATGGAACCACACTTACTCCCGCACCAGGCCATTGACGGAAAGCAATCTTGGCAGTGACGATTTCGCGCCCTGGAAACCGCTCAACAAATCCACGAGTGGCGGCGGTGACGATGAAGATATTCCGGATCTGGGCGGCATCGGTGACATCAACGTCGATGAGGAAAACAAAGATCAGACCGAGAAGCAGAATTTCCCGATGGGCAAGCACTACAGCGATCTTCGCCCAGCCAGCGAAACGTCAGTGATCGATGATATTGACATACCCTGCAACGGCATGGTGTATCCAAACTACCAGCCACCAGCATTCGGGTTTGGTAGTGATATGCCGGGCAGCATTCTGTGCGTACCTGGCGGGCTCCTTGGTAATTGCAAGCGCATAGATGAGTGGGGCCAGTTCACCTGGTACTCGGCAACGCATCAGAAAAACGGGCCGAAAACCGTCGGTGGCTATTTCATGCGCGTTGGCTCGCGCAAGATCGAACCTGACGACGAAAACCAACCCGCGACCTATGTCTATATCGTCGAAACAGTATCGATGATCGGGGCTGGCGAAAAGGAAATGTCGCAGAAGGAATTCGAGAAGTACCTGGAGGACAGCAGCGGCCAGGACGTGGACACCGAGGCCAGCAAATCGAGTTCCAAATGTGACAAGCCCGAGCCGTATGTGCTCGACAAAGGCGACAACGAAGAGGATTTTCAGAACAAACTGCGATTCATGAGCGTTGTCTACCGTGACATTCAGAACGATCGGCCCTTCTGGAGCAACTATTTCGAAAACCCGCCGAAGGTCCTGGTCGCGTACAGCCAGGCGCAGGTCTATAACCACCTTGCCGAAGATACTTTTACGCAGGACTGGCGAGTGCGGCTCGAACGGGCAAGCCTGCTCGAAACATTGCTCAGTGACAAAAATAAGAGCGGGACGCTAGGCGAACTTGGCACGTTCGCTAACTTCATCGGCAAGATCAACAACCATTGAGCGGCGCAGGATGACTAAATCAATACATTCGCTGATGCCTCGTTCGAGAACTGCTCAAACGGGTTCGGCTGCGCTGGAGGTTCTGATGTTGCTGCCGTTCATCCTGCTGATATTCATGCTGTTGTTTACCATGGGTTATAACGCGGAACGCAAACGTACTACGCAAGCTGCGCTGCGACTTGGCGGCTATCAGTACGTCAGCGGCCTGGCTACCAAGAACGGCCAGCAATCGGAAGATGCCGCCGAAGCACTCGTCAACAGTGCACTTTTCCCCGGCGAGACAAATGCCGCGGACCTGTACTTTTCGACCAGCAAGCAGAAACCGGCCAATCTTAGCGACGATCAGGGGTTGTTGGGCGACGTATCTTCACGCATCACGCTCGGCGTCAACGTCAAGCGCTCGCCGCCTTATCCGGACCTCGTTAGTAATGCTGACCTGCGCGCCGAGTTTGTTGTGTCGTCCAATACCTGGACGTACTGCGAAATGAAGGACGACGATTTCGGCGGCGCAATAAAAGGGGTCGAGAAGTTGAACCTGGTCGGCGACTACGCGCTGTGGCTGTTCGGCGGTTGCGGCGGCGACACCTACGATTTCAGTTGCAAAGACGAGTGCCCATGAAGCGTTACGGGATAAGGACTGTCATCACGCGCAGCCTCGGTACGGTCGTGCTGCTGTTTGGCTGTGTGCTGTTCATGGCGCGCGCACCGTTCCTGCACGACAATACTCAGGCAGCTACTCATCAGCAACGTCCGCCTCTCAGGAGTCCACCCGCCACCGCGGCGTTACTGGATCCGGGTGCGATGACCACACCGGTATTGCCCGAACTCGGTCCGCCGGGTGCCAGCGCAATGTTGCAGCCTTCCTTCGGCCTGTTCGAAGCAAACTTTGCAGCGACCGATGACCAGCCGGGCTTTCATACGGCCGAACATCCCATGGCAGGCAATTGCACGGCTGCAGGCGAGCGATACTTTGCAGCCACTTGCCCGGGTTGCGAACTCATTGGCGGCAGCGAGGCGCAGTCGGCCGAGATGCTACTCTGGAACCAGACTGTCGATGGCCGCGAGGTGCTGCGGGCCGCGTCGCGAAATTGCACGGGCACGAGCGCAACGGGGCTCGCCATCGTCGGGACGCTCGATTTTGACACGTCGCCGGTGAACCTTGGCGACAGCACGAAGCCTGTTGATACGCATCGCGTGCCGCTGCTCGCCGGCGCTTTACGCATCACGTCCATTACGCTCGGTGACTGGTCGGCAACCTATGACCAGGTGGCGCGTCCGAGTTCGGCGTTGCCGGACATGGCGTCGGCGTTGCAAAAGCGCGGCTGGCGTGAGGTATCGGACCCGGAGTTACTTGGACAGGGTGCTTTTCAGGGCCAGCGGGTGTTTACGAACGAGACCAACTGGCTGTGCATGATCTCGCTAACGAAGCAAGGCGATAACTTTCAGCTTCTCACAATAATTAATTCGCGGGCTTGAGGGGAAAGATGTGAATGCAAAAATCGTATTGGCGCTGGCCGTCATCGCCGGTCTTATCGCTGTATTTCTCGTACAGCGCCAGATCGACAACATCCGTGGTGAAACTATCACCGTCTACAAGTCTGCTATCGATCAGAAGGCAGGCGAGGTGCTCGGCGGGCAGGTTGAAGAGGTAACCATTCCCGCGGGGCTATTCCCGAACCTGTTTGAGGAAGCACCGACCGAGGATTTTCTGGACCTGGTGCAAACGACACCGCTGCGCACCGACGTTCAGGCTGGCGATATTTTGCTGTTTCGGCATTTCGATTCGGCGGTTGACAAGGGCGTGCTCGGAAAAATCCCGCCTGGCATGAAAGCAATTTCGATTCCGGTCGACGAAGTAAGCTCGGTATCCTTTTTCATCCAGCCGGGCGACCTGGTTGATGTACTGGCGACATTTATTGGTTCGCCCAATGCGGCCGGCCCACAGAGCAACGCGGCGCTCAACGAGATGTCGACACGGCCGGTCGTGCAAGCAGTATCCGTGCTCGCTGTCGGTGAAAACTACAGCCGCGAGGAAAGGCAGCGGAATGAGCCGTATTCGTCGGTTACCTTACTGGTTTCGATGGAAGAAGCGGCAAAGCTGGTTTTTGCGCGAGAGTTTTTCGGCGTGGAAATGACCCTGGTACTGCGTGGCGAAGGTGACACAGCTATTGATACATCCGTCCCGAGCATTGGTGTTGATACGCTGAACTTCAATCGTATCGGTAATCAGCAGCGACAAACGGACGGTCAATAACAGCATGGCAGTTCTGGTCCACGTTTACGATCTGCGATCTTCCCGAATCGGTGAGTACCGGCTCGAAGAGTCGTTACTGGTTGGGCGCGACAGTGCCTGCGATATTGTATTGCCAAGCCCCTACATTTCGCCGAAACATGCCGAGCTGAAACTGCTTGGTGATGAGGTTTCTGTGTTCGCGATCGGATTCAATGGCGTGTTCGTTAACGATGTCGACGTGCCCGCAGGCAGTCAGCGCGTCGTGCACACAGGTGATATTACGTCGGTGCCCGGTTACGTACTGCACCTGACGGGTCTCGCGGAAAGCGAGCTACTGAGCGAACTTGCGCTCGAGCAGCAATTATCCAAAGTCAAAGCAGACATCCACGCGGAGCTGCTCGCCAGCAGCGAAATGCGCAACGTCGATTCAGATTCTGCGGACCAGAAGACCGCCGACAAATTACGCAGGAAGCTCAACGAACTGCTGGATCGCGACGACCAGCTGATGTCGGATCAACTCATCGAGCACATCGTTGCGCGCGAGATTCGGCAACAGGTCGTAAGCACCGTCGTTCGCGGTGGTGCTGATGAGTCCAAAACACAGAAACTGCAGTGGAGCCTGAGCACGGATCAGGTGGCGCTGAGCAAGTTCGTCGAAACGGTACTTTACGAACTCGGTATCGGCAAGAACCCTGGCAAGAGCAAAATTGCCGATGTGCTGGAGCGCTTCGATCCGATCTTTCAGCGCAACAAGCGGGTACTCGGTAAGAACCAGATGAAGTTCATTGCCTGGGAGTCCATCCGGGCCGATATCGAATCACTCGTATTCGGGCTGGGGCCACTCGAGGATTTACTCAACCTGCCGGACATCACCGAGATTATGGTGGTTGGCAAGGACCAGATTTTCATCGAAAAAGGCGGCGGTCTCGAACGCACCGGTCGCTCGTTTCCATCCGAGGATGACCTCAACGTTGCGGTCAGCCGCATGGTCCGGCCGATTGGTCGCACGGTGAACCGTTCCGAACCTATTGTCGATGCGCGTCTCGAGGATGGCTCGCGCGTGCACATTGTTATCCCTCCGGTTGCGATTCGCGGCACATCGGTCACGATCCGCCGTTTCCGCGAGGAGCCGTTCACGATTGACGATCTCGTTCGCTTCGGAACATTCGGGCCGCGTGCAGTGACGTTTTTGCGCGGTTGCATACTCGCGCGCAAGAACATCGTAATTTCAGGAGGGACCGGGTCCGGAAAAACGACGCTGTTAAATGTCCTTGGCGCGCAGATTCCCTTCGACCAGCGACTGGTGGTGATCGAGGACAGTGCGGAGCTGCAGTTACCGCAACCCAATCTCGTGAACCTGGAGGCCAAGAAGGCCAACCTCGAAGGCGAGGGCGAAATCTCGATCAAGGACCTCGTGCGTGCCTCCTTGCGCATGCGCCCTGACCGAATCATCGTCGGTGAATGTCGTGGTGGCGAGGCGCTTGACATGCTGCAGGCGATGAACACTGGTCACGATGGCTCGATGACGACGGGGCACGCCAATTCACCACAGGAGATGATGCAAAGACTGCAGGTCATGGTTATGGAAGCGGGTGGCTCCATGCCGGTTGCCGCGATCAGGCAGCAGATTGCAGCCGCAGTCGATGTAATTGTACAGATCCAGCGACAACGCGACCGGGTACGGCGCGTTACGCATATCAGTGAGGTTGTCGGCTACGACTTCGATTCTGAAGAGGTCATTATGGAGGATGTCTTTACCCTTGCGACGCCGGCAAATGCGCCACCGGACCTCCGCTTTACGGGTTATCTGCCCACCTTTATCGAACAGTTGCTGCGCCATGGCGACATTGAACTGAAGGAGTTGTTCTGATGCTTGAGTACGGGGCTATGGGTTTCGCGTTCCTCTCGGCTGCGGCGCTGACCTGGCTTGCGATGACGCAGTTCTACCCACCGATTCGTGCGCACATTCAATCCGAATACCTGGATGTAGACCACACACTAAAAAACATTTTCTATACGGACCACGATGGCCGGCTGTTCGTCTTTCTGAAATACGGTGGTGCACTGGCCGCTTTTCTGCTCGGCATGTTTGTTTTCAACAGCTTCATTTTTGGCCTGTTCATGGCGGCTATTGTCTATGTCATACCCGGAATTTTGCTCAAGCGTATTGTGAATGGTCGCCGCGACAGGCTGGAGGAGCAGACCAGTGATGTGATGACGGCGCTGAATGCCACGATCAAGAGTGGTATGACCCTGGAAGAGTCCATCGGCGAGATCGCAACGACCATGCGTCCACCTGTGGCACAGGAGTTTTCGTTAATCAAGGAACGCATCGACGCCGGCCAGACAATAGTCTCTGCGTTGCGCGCCGCCGACAAGCGTCTCGATGCGCCTCGGCTGAGCCTGATTCTGCAGTCATTGATTGTGAGCCAGGAGCGCGGCGGCAAGCTGGCAACGTTGATGGAAAAATTATCAGTTGCGATGCGCGAAATTGAACGTGTCGAAGAGCGTATCAAGACGGAAACGTCGGGCCTGGTCCTGTCGTCGAGAATCATGGTGTTCATACCGTTCGTAATTTGCGGTTTCCTGTACCTTGCAGAACCGGAGCAGGTAACGATGTTGTTTACGACGTTCGTCGGCAACGTGATCCTGGTAATTGCGATAGGGCTCGACATACTGGCATTTCGCGCGATGCAGAAAATAGTTGACCTGGATGTGTGAGGCAGATCGCTCATGAATAGCCTGCAAATAACAACCTATATAGCGGCATTTCTTTCCTTCGCCCTAGCCGTGGTCAGTATCGGCAAATTTATCGCGGCGTTTTTTGATCGCCACGAACGAGAGTGGGAGCTTGCGCAACGGCGCGGTGACGGGAAGTTGTCGGCACTGACCAGCTTCATCAAGCATATGCTGCTGACTAAAGGCCTTGAGTACCGATCGGTACAGAAAATGTACGATCAATTGAAAATTGATGTTGTACGCGCAGATCTCAACGAAAGTGCAGAAGACGTGCTTGGCAGCACGCTGTGGCAGGGCTTGCTGATTTTGCTTGGTGGAGCTCTGTTGTGCCTGGCGTTGTTTGGTATTGCGGCGATGCTCATCCCTTTGATCCTGGCCGCAGCATGGGTTTTTATGATATTTCCGTCGATGGTGCATGGCGACGGCGAGAAGCGCTCGCGAGCTATCTACAGGCGCGTGCCCTATGCCCTCGATCTGGCCGTGCTCGTATTGCAGGCGGGTGGTACGTTGCGCGAGGCGCTCGAGATAGTTTCTGTCGGCGACGATCCGCTGGCTGACGAAATTCGCAGGGCACTGAAGGAAATCGATTCCGGCGCCACCGAGGGCGCGGCGCTGCAACACATGAGCCAGCGCATCGGGCTCGAGTCACTGGACGCTATAATTATGGCGATTGTACGTGGTCAGCAGACCGGCGCGCCTATGGCGCACACGCTCACGACTCAGGCAGACCTGTTTCGGGAACGTCGATTGCAGGAACTGGAAAAACTCGCTGTGGAAGCACCAACTAAAATGACGTTTCCAAACATGCTGGTCATGGTTTCGGTGCTGGTTATTATCCTCGGCCCGGTACTGGTGAAGATTACAAAGTCCGGATTGTTCTGAGGGGCGGCTAACTATGCAAGATGTATTCTTAAAGTTTCTGGACGGACCGATGCGCGGCCAGGAGATAGAGGTCGAGGTCGGTAGTGTCATCATCGGCCGGCAACCCGGTGCATCGGGTGTCGAACTAAAAGGCGCGGATGTGTCGGTGTCGCGCCAGCATGCCGGGCTCCATGAGCGGGATGGCAATATTTTTCTGTCTAATCGTAGCCCCAACGGCACAAGCGTGAATGGCAAGTTGGTACTCGATGAAGTGCAATTGAAAAGCGGCGCAATCGTCGAAATCGCCGACCAGTGTCGTTTCGCGGTTTCATGGAAAACATTTGCCGCTGAGGCAACCCGAAAAGTCCGGGTCGAGAAAAGCGATGCGCTGAAGAAAGGGCCCCTGTCGTCGCCCGTCGTGCGCACGGTAATCGGAGTCTATCTTTTAGGCATGCTTGTTGTCGGACTCTGGCTTGCGCACAGCGCGGGCGACAAAGGAGTTGCCGACGACTGGCCGGAATTGCTCATCGAGTACCAGGCATACCGGCCAGACAGCGTGGACGATAGCGACTGGCAACAGCGTGAAGAGCGTGGTGCCATTTTGGTGCGGGAACTCCGGGCGTTGAAAACCAGGGGTCGTGGCTACGATGCAGAATCCATATGCCGCGAATTGATGAGCCTGGATCGCGACTCCGAATCACCGGTGTACCGGTATGGCGCACGTTGCCTCGCATCCCGATAAGTGAATAGCAGGGAAGATACAGGAATGATGGATTCATCGAGATATACCGAAAAGACCTACGTCGGCTCCGGCGGCATGGCGTCCGTGTACAAGGCGTTCGATCAAAAATTGCGTCGCCACGTTGCCATCAAGGAGATGGCGGAGCAATTTCGTGATAACGACGAAGTTCGCGATCTCTTTCTCAACGAAGCGCGGAAAATGGCGTTGGTGCGTCATCAGAATGTCGTGCAGGTTTACGATATTTTCGAGGATGAAGTGCCAACCATTATCATGGAGTACATGAGCGGCGCGAGCCTTGCGACGCGCGCGGGCACCGGGACCTTACCGGCTGACATAGTCCTCAAGATCATTCGGCAAATTGCGTCGGGCCTGCGCGCTATACACGATGCCGGGCTGGTCCACCGCGACATCAAGCCGGAAAATATCCTGGAAGAAAACAACAACTACAAGATTACTGATTTCGGCGTCGCGATTACCGGTGATGAAGAGGCACTACCCTTCGTTACCAACAAGTATGCGGCACCCGAAGTATTGGTCGATCCATCGAAGATCGGCGCGAGTTCGGACATTTACTCCGTCGGTGTCCTGGCGGCCGAGCTGCTGCTTGGGCCGCGAGTATTCGAGGAAGCTGTACGTGAAGCGATCGAGCGTGACGCTGACGTGCAGTTACCGGCCATCAAGAACAGTGTGCAGGCGTTCTGGCAACAGTGGGTCGCGAGCGACGCAGAATTGCCTCCGCTCAACAAGATTAATGAATCGATACCGGAAGAAGTGGCGCAACTCATTGCGCGGATAATGCGTCGCGACCGAAAAGAACGAATTGTCGACTGTCGCACGCTGATCAAGGAAATTGACAAGGCGATCGCGGCAACCGGTGAACGTGCCAGTGCGGCTACCGAGTACAGTACCAAGATGAAAAAGCGCATGGATAAGACCAAGGCGGAGAATGCTGCGCCCGCCGTGGTCAAGCGCAAACGACCACTCTGGTTCAAACTGCTGGCGGGCACGCTGGGTCTGCTGGTAGTTGCAGTGGCAGCCCTGATATTGCTGCCCAAGGGCCCGGCCGTTTATTTCTTTGACGTGGTCACCGACCCGGAAGGCGCTGCCGTGTTCATCAATGGCGAGCCAGCGGAACCTGGCAGGTCTCCTACCCGGGTCACCGCGAGCTGGGGCGATGTCCTGACCCTGCAACCGGACGCGGGAGATGCAGTCGAGCTGGAGCTCGTGGATTCCATGCCGGGATTGAGTGTCGGCGAAGAGGCCTACCAGCTCGACGTAACACTTGTAAAGCCGCTGTCCATCGAGTCGAGCGCACAGGCCGCTGCCTGGCTCAGCGACAGGATTGCTGCTGCGTGGCCGGTGGAGGTTTCCATCCCGGGTATACCGGTTGACGGCAGGGTGCGCCTGCCCCTCGGAACCAAGCTGACGTTCGATGTCAATTCGGCCGAGGCAGGTTCGCTGTGGCTGATTCATTTCAGTGCGGACAATTACGCAACCATCATCTACCCGGCACCCAACGGATTCGTCCCCGACCTTGAGGCTAATCAGAATTCGAATGTTGGCGAAGAGCTGCGACTGATCACACGAGAACCCCTGGGGCAGGAGTGGGTGTTGTTTATCGTCGCACAAGGGCTGCCTGAGCCACCCGTCATTGACGGCGTTATACCAGTCGATGACACGATGCGCGCTTACGCGATTCACGGGCCCGGTTCTCCAGGGCAGCAACTGGTGGTGTGGCTTGCCGGGGAACTTGCATCCGCGTCGGCCGCAGCACTTTTCCTCGAGACCGAGGTTGTACCGGCAGCAGCGCCATGAGCACCATTCCCCAGGAAATATTTGAATCGGCCCTGGAATACTTTCTGCGACCAGTCGCCGGATTGCTCGCTGACGAGAACGTGCGGGAAATCATGATTAATGGCATTGGCCAGATCTATATAGAGAACAAGGGCCTGGTCGAGAAATCGGATATCACGTTCGACGATGAAGCTCAATTGATGTCAGCCGTGAAAAACATTGCCCAGTTTGCCGGACACTATCTACGGCCGAATACGGGCCGCTTCGATGCGCGCTTGCCAGCTGGTCATCGCGTCCATGTCGTGTTGCCGCCAATCTGCCGGCAAGGCATTTCCGTCACTATTCGCAAGCATACGAAAAGTGCCTTCGGCCTCGATGACCTGATCCGGCTGGGCTCGATCAGCGAGGAAACGCGCGATTTCCTGGGCTTCTGCATGGAAAAAGAGAAGAACATGGTCATATCCGGCGGCACTGGCACTGGCAAGACGACGTTTATCAATGCTGTCTCGGCGCTGATTCCGCGAACCGAGCGAATCATCACCATTGAGGATGCCGCGGAGTTGCAGCTGGAACAGGAACATGTCGTTTCGCTGGAGGCACGGTCGGCAGATCGCAAGGGCGAGGGTGCGGTAACGATTCGAGACCTGCTGCATTCCTCGCTGCGCATGCGGCCGGACCGCATAATCGTGGGCGAGTGCCGTGGCGGCGAGGCCCTTGACTTGCTGCAGGCCATGAATACCGGCCACGGCGGATCGATGTCCACGCTGCACGCGAACTCACCGATCGAGTCCCTGCGGCGTCTTGAAACGCTGGCATTATTTTCGGGCGAGGAAATTCCACTCCGGTTTTTGAGAGCGCAGGTGGCGTCGGCAATCGACGTGGTTGTGCAGCTACAGCGCTTGCGCGCCAAACGCACCGTGCAAAGTATTGCAGAAGTGTTGCCGCTGACCGAGGCTGGCGAGTACGAGGTTCATGAACTGTATTCGTACAACTATGCGAATGAAAAACTCGAGCGCGTCGGCGTGGCCTCGTTCGAGCAAGGCGGCAAGAATGCACACTAATTTTTTCAAATATTCCCGTAACAAACATGAGGAAACGACAATGAGCAAATTATCACCAGGGCTCAGGGTAGCAATTGCAGTGCTCACAATGATGAGTTGTGGCGCGGTGCTGGCACAGTCGCCACAATCCACGGACCTCACGGGTCAGGATGTCACGGTGGACAAACTGGTCGGTGCGTTACAGATACCTACCCGCGGCATCGAGGCGAAATGCTCTCCCTATCAGCAGCAAATGGCGCAAAAGACTCGCGGCATTGGCGTTGCAGCCAATGCGGTCGCATCGGCGGACAAGGTAGCGGCCCTTGAGCCGGTCAAGACTGCGAGTGTCTCAACGATATTCGAATTGAACTCGGCGGAACTGACGCCGGAGACGAAGAAGATGTTATCAACCGTTGCCGATGCGTTGAATTCGGACGCCCTGGCGACACAGTGTTTTCAGCTTGCTGGACATACCTGCGATCTGGGCGACGAAAATTACAACCTCGTGCTGTCGCAGAAGCGTGCTGAATCCGTCAAAGCCTATCTCGTAACCGAAGGCGTGTCACCGGACCGGCTGGTTACAACCGGGTACGGTGAAATATCGCCGCTGGTGCCGAACACGAATGAGCAGGCGCGCGAAAAGAACCGGCGCGTGGATCTCGGGGCGCTGGCACCCCCGGCGCTTGAATACCAGTAAGACCCGAAGCCGGGCTGCTGACTACACTACTTGTTGTTACACTTATTGGCCTCGCAGCTGTTGTTGCGGGCCTGATTTACCCCGGTGAGTTGTCTCACCTGAGTCCTGGATTGAATCGCTGGCTGTACGATCGTGCCGCCAGCGACTACGAAAAGAAATGGGCCTCAGCCGCTTACGACAACGCAGCGATTCACGGCGAGGTGCAGGCCTTTGCGAGCGCCTCGCTGGCTGGCAGCAAGACGCATCGAGTGCTGGATCTTGGTTGTGGCACGGGTCGTGGTGTCCGCCTGCTGGCCGACGAGCTACCTTCTGATACGGAATTTCTCGGCGTCGATTTCTCGGCAGGAATGCTGCAGCGCTTTAGCGAGTGGCGCGCCTTGCAGGACAAGGAATTACAGAACCGGATAACGCTCCTGCAGCAGGACATTCGCACCTATGCCGCGGATCCGGGCGCGGACGCCTTCGGACTGGTGCTGCTGCTGGAAGTCGGAGAGTTCCTGCCTGGGTTCAGTACTGCCATGCAGAATGTAGCAACACGCATCGCACCTGCCGGTGGCTTGATAATGACCCGACCGGCGGGCGCATGGCCGCTGTTCTTTCCGAGTCGCAAACAGTCGCGCAGCGGTCTTGTCAGTTTGCTTGCGAATCTTGGTTTTGAGTCGCCACGGTTTTTGCCGTGGCGCCCACGCTACGAGTTGGTATTCGCCGTCAAACGTTCTGGCCCAAATTAGGGTAACTGCCTGAGTAGTATTCGTGCCTGCGACCTGCAGCCGTTGATAGCAAGCCAGGCGATTGCGGTTTGCAGCGTTTCGCTTATGGCACTGTCGAGGACGACTACACGAATCATGGCATTGTCCATCCAGCCTTTTCGGCGCACCACATACAGTTCACCGCTCACGAGCGGTATAGCGGCCGGCCAGCTGGCGGTGCTTGCCCCCGTCGGCCAGTCGATTGCGCCGTCACCGTTTTTGCCGGGGCGCTGTAGCACCAGCTGCAATGCTGCGGTGTCGTCCGCGCGCCAGAAAACCACATCGCGGCCCGACAGCACGCACTGATTGCCGGAGCTGAATGGGTCCAGATGCCAGGCGTCGCGCTCGTCCGGCGGGTCGCCGGGTCGTTGCGGCGCGGCACGCGTGCTGCCAAGGGTTGCGTGCAGGTTGTCGCTGTTGTCGATCAGGTGCGCAAGTGCATTACGAACATCAACGTCCTGTGCGTCCCGGCCGCGTGGTACCCCTTCATAGGGTCCGGAGATTGCAACGATACTGCCGTCAGCCGAAAGCAGGACAATACGCTCGTTTTCGCCGAGTGACACTGTGACATCGCCAGCAAGCAGTTGCCCGGTTCGAAAAGCATCCGCGTCCGTTTCCAGCACGACGAAGTCGGCCCATGCAGCCGCTGTCGCACTGCACAGAAGAACGGCGAATACGGTAGAAATTTTCGTGCGCATGCCTACTTCTCGGCCAGGGAAAAGGTGATGCCGGTTTCGCCCGCCCGAAGTCTTGCAAGGTGCAGGCGCAGCAGCGCGTCATCGGGGAAGCGTTCGGACAAGGCTGCAATCGCGACGATGGCTGCGGCACTACCATCGCGCATCATGTCATAGGCGTCAAGATACGCTTGCTGCGCATCGGCGGCCATGACGTCCCAGGTTGTATACAACATGACGGGCGTTGTGCGACCCTTGACGATAACCCGGCCAATCGGCCGGAACGCAGCGCCGGGATCGGCACCCAGCGTTTCGCTGCTGATGCAAACGCGAGTCCCGAACAGCCGGTTTGCACTTTCCAGGCGCGCCGCTGTGTTGATCGCATCGCCGTGTGCGGTGTACTCGAAGCGACGACGGCCGCCGACATTCCCAACAACAGCTCGGCCCGAGTTAACACCGATTCGGGTTTCTCCCAGCAATTCGTGCGAGGAGTGCCGGCGCTGCCGGTACGCCTCGCAAAATGCGTCGATATCGAGCGCGCACTGCACGGCTTGTTGCCGATGGTCCGCATCACGCACGGGTGCGCCAAAGAAAATGACCAGGCCGTCGCCGACAAAGCGCGCGATAGTGCCGCGATGTTTGAGCGCGATTTCGACGACGCCGTCGAGATAGTCTGTCAAGAGGTCGACCAGTTGCTCGGGCTCCAGGCGCTCGGCCAGCGACGAGAACCCGGCGATGTCGGTAAACATGAAACTCATCTCACGAACTTCACCGCCGAGCTCGAGGTGCTGCGGATTGGCGAGCAGGTCATCGATGATTTGTGGTGATACGTACTGGTTAAAAGCGCTGTGCAGAAACTTCTTCTGGCGCCGCTCCTGTTGCCTGGCCAGCGACGTTGCGACAGCGGCAGAGAGACTGAACCCGAGCAACGGGCCAATGACGGGCAGTGATACAAATACGTATACGTTGCTGGAGAGCGCGGCGTAGAGGTAAGTCGCGAGTATGGCGAGAGCCAGGGTGATGCGCAGTGCGGGTGTGAGCGGTAGCAGCGCAAGCATTAATCCAAGCACAACGCTGCACAGCACAATGGCGATCGAGAGCGTTGCAGAAATTGCCGGCACCGAGGCACCGGTGGCAAGTTGCGCCAGCGTCTGCGCATGTATCATGACACCCGCCATGAACTCGTTGTCGGCGCCGAGGACCGAGAGTGGTGTTCGATGCTGATCGCGGTCGGTAAGATCGGCGCCAATCAGGACGATGCGACGTTCGAGCCACTCCTTGGGCAGCAAATGCAGGCTTTGCGCGGGAAAAACCCGGATCGGTGCAGCGTGTTGCAAGGCTCGGCTGCGGAACAGGATGGGCACTGGGGTCGTGGGTGATTCGATCCCGCTGGCGATGGCGACGGCATGCACAAAAGTAGGCGCGCCGCTCGCTGGTGATGCGGGGTAATAGGTGCGAATCGATCCACCCTGCACGCCCAGCATGGCGCTGCCACTCGATATTCCGGCAAGGAAATTGCTCTGGAACGCGAGCTGTTCACTGCTGAGGCCAGTGCTCGGTTCGCCGGTCGCGACCACGATCGGGCATTTCGCGGCGCGCAGCACTTCCATCAGGCGCGCGTCCTCCAGTGGCGTCGTTGGCTGATCAAAGATTGTATCGATTCCAATGGCACGAGGCCGGTACTGATCGCAAAGCAATTCTACAAGGTCGGCAATGAAACCCCGGTCTATCGGCGAACGATAGGGCATTTGACGCATCGTTTCCTCATTGATTGCGAGTACAACGACATCGGGGTTTTGCGCTATCGGCGGAACAAGGTAGGCGAGGCGCAGATCATCGAGCCATCGCGAGGCCTGGCGTAAAGGCGCTATGTATTGGCTGCCGAGCACGGCGATGGCGCTGATCACAATGGCGAGGATCGACAACCGGATAAGGTCCGGCCTGCGCCTGGCGAAAGATTCAGGCCAACTCACAATGCCGGTTGAACGTGCAGGTTGGAGGCGTGAGGAATGAATAGCGGCGGCGCTCCGCTCGCCACCGCGCACAGTCGTTTTACATAACGGACACGCACCGTCATACCCTGGTCAGGCGATCGGTATCACGGATACACAAACTGCCGCGGGATACTTCAAGCCAGCCCTCGTGCTGCCACCGTGACAGATAGGTATTGATCGCCTGCCGGGATACACCGAGAAAGGCCGCGAGGTCGTGCTGCGTTATTTTCAACTGCCGGCCATTTGCAACGTCCGTGCCGAAACGCTCTGAAAGCAAACGTATGCGCTTCGCGATCTGTGCTTCGACACTCAGGAACGAATGGTCTTCGACCAGCTCACTGGTCCAGCGAACCCGCTCGCACAGTCGCGTGAGCATTTTCAAACACAAGTCGTTGTCGTTGCGCAGGATCGAGCGGAATGCATGTCGTTCTATGATAATAATCGCTGCCGGTTCTGCGACTATCGCGGACGCGGTTCGAGGTCCGTCATCGAGTAATGCGATTTCGCCGAAGGTGTCGCCGGGACCGAGCTCAACAAAATAGATTTCGCGGCCTGCAGACGACGTCGAACTCATACGTACGCGTCCATAATCGATGCCATAAAAGCCGTCGCCCGGGTCGCCCTGGTGAAACAGAACGGCGCCTCGTTCCGCCACGCGATACTTCGCGATCCGCGCAGTGTGCTCAAGGGTCGCGTTTGACAGGCCGCGAAACAAGTGATTGCTCTTTAGCAATGCGAGGATGTTCGTTGAGGTCACCGGCATATCTACCCCTCAGTTGCTCGCCAGATTGCGCTCGTGCGCCGCCACCGTCCTGGCCACGCGGGTCAGAATATCCGGCCATGCATCGACCCAGCAGCAGCGGTGGTCGAAGCCCTCAAACGACCATATTTCAAGGGCCTGTCCTGTTGCACGATAGCTCTCGGTAACAGATGGCGGCACCACCTTGTCACGTCCACCGATCATTTGCACATGCAGTACGCGGTGCGGCAACGGCACTTCCAGTGCCGGGTCCAGCGAGTTCTCGAGCGGCAGGTAATCGTGCGCAGTGGTCCAGGCCCGTACATCGAGATTGGCAGCAACGCCAATTACTGCAACGGCAGCCGGCAAGCGCGCGGCAACCAGCCGCGCAATCGTGCCGCCCCCGCTATAGCCGAATAGCAACACGCCGTCGTAGTCGCCACCGGCGCCTAGTTCCGCGATCAGCTTTGTCATGCTGGCAATGACCTTGTCCGAGTAGCGACCACTGGTCCAGTCTTCCGCTGTGCACGCGGGTTGAGCTCGCTCGCCGAAATAGCAGGGCCGACCGACATAAACACTGGCTGCGTCATCAAGCAACATCAGCTCCAGCGCAAGCATATGTTTTGGCGTCGGGTCGTCCGCAGGACGCAGGCCATCGATCCAGGGCCGACCGTCGCCCTCGATATAGACATGCAGCGATCCGCCATCCGGACGTGAACGCGAGGACAGCACCAGGTGGTCATAAGTAGTACCGGTACGCACACTCTGCTGCAGATTGTTGTCTCTGATCTGTCGCTCGAGCGGCGTGCTGCAAGCTGCGAGTTCGAACCCCAGTAACAGCATGAGCAGCAAGCGCAACGCAAACTCGCCGCCGTGCCAGACGGCGCGGTTCACCGGCTGACGGCCGCTATTTCGCGCGCGCTGCAAATAATTGATTTTTGGCAAGAAACACATAGATGGTCAGGCCGTACGATTGATTGTATACTGCTGGAACTGCCGAAAAACCAATAATAAATAAGACCAGATCGGGGGCGATTTGGCGGCATGGCAGGGCGACTTCCAGGTTCCGGAAACGCAAATCCGCCACATTTGTGCCTGAATTGATTGTAGCCAATTAATGGTCATAAGAATCAGTGATCAAAAATGGGGTGGGCAGACGTGTGGAAAATTAGCAATTCGAATAATACGATCGGCGGTTTGCGTGCTGGCCTCCTTGTTGTATCGCTGGCCGGATCAACTTGCCTTGCGGGGCCACTGGATGATTTCGCGAGGAATAACGGTGGCACCTCGGTGCAGGTTGATATCGCCACTGCGATTCAGGCGATTTGTCCGAGCCTGGTTGGATCGTTCGGCGGCATCGATGACGCGCTCGGCTCGCCTGACTCGCCGGACAAAGACATCACCCTTCGGTGTAATGAGCTGATTTCAACGTCGGTCGGCATGGCAACCGGCACCCAGCCGCGCCGCAGTCTTGGCTATGACGACCCCGACGAATTGCTGGGTGCCTTGCAACAGGTAACCGGTGAGGAGATCGCCGCGCAGAACACCATGACCGTGAGGGCCGCAAACAGCCAGTTCTCGAATATTGCATCGCGCCTCGGGGCGTTACGCCTCGCGAGCTCGGGCGCGGGCACGACCGGTCCGGCCAGTGCATTCAATTTCGACGTGGGGGGCGTGAACATGACCTCCGCTGTAGCCGATACGAATCGTAAGCTGCTGGGCGGTGGCGCTTCGGCGGACGAAACGGGTGGACTGCAGCGTGCCGGATTTTTCATCAACGGCAACTACAACACCGGCGATCGCGACGCATCGGCGCTAGAAGATGGTTTTGATTTCGATGTGTTCAGTGTGACGGCCGGTCTCGACTATCGCTTTGATTCAGGAGTGATAGGCGCGTCGGTGGGCTATGACGACTTCAGTTCCGACTTCAAGTCGTCTGCGGTGGTTTCCGGCGGTGACATCGGCGCCGATGGATTTTCAGTATCGTTGTTCGGACTTAAGGATCTCGGAAACTTTTTTGTTGACGGCATCGCGACCTACGGCGAGCTCGACTACGAAATGAGTCGCATACTTATCTACAGCTCGGCGAATAACGATCCGGGCTGCCAGTGTCCAAACCAGGATCGCACACTGGGTTCCAGCTCGTCAGGCGACCATATTGCCGTTAGTAGCACCGCCGGCTGGCAATGGTATGCCAACGAGTGGCTCATTCAGCCGACCCTGGGCGTGTCCTGGCGGAGCTATACCATCGACGGTTATACAGAGGTCGATACGCAGGCGAATGGCGGCATGGAATTGCGCTACGGCGACCAGGACATAGATTCGCTGCGCTCGGTACTTGGCATCCAGATCTCGCGTGGCTACAACAAGGAATTTGGCGTCCTCAGACCCTGGTTTGGCCTCGAGTGGTACCACGAATTCGAAGATGATCAGAATATTCTGGCGGCGAAGTACGCACAGGAAGACGTCCTCGCAGCATCGACACCGGGATTCGGGTTCAGCAACAGCCTGACGGGCTGCTTGTCGTGTTTTTCGATCGCCGCTGCCGAACCCGATACTGATTTCGGCGTTGCGGGCATTGGTCTATCCATTGTGCTGCCGAACTTTGTACAACTGCTATTCTATTACGAAGGATTGCTCGGCTATGAGGATCTGACGAGCAATTCCATTACGTTCAATTTCAGAAGCCAGTTTTAGCCGCGAGTCGCAATTCGGCTCCCGCTTCGAGGTTGATTCGATGACTACTTCAGTTCAGTCACGCGCATTGATGGCCGCCGCCACTGCGCTGCTGTGCGCATGGTGTGTCCACACATTCGCTGCAAGCGATGAGAGCGAGGCGACCGACGACAAGCGAATTGTTGACTGCCTGCTGCAAGGGCAAATCCGGAAGCTGGGTTCCACGATCTACCAGGCGCCGCCGAAGCCCGTAAGACTGCCGGCACGGGATTGCGAAATTCGCGGCGGCGATTTCCTCGTCTTCGACCGCAGCAGCTACGCGTCGTCGCTGGGGCACTGGTTGCAGTTGGCAAAAGCCGGCGATGTTGATGCAGAGATCTATGTCGGTGAAATATTTGAACGGGGCATGGGGCGCGAGCCCGACTATGCGCAAGCAGCCGTGTGGTACAAGCAGGCGGCCGACAAGGGCCATCCCGTTGCGCAAATCAGCCTTGCACAACTTTATGAGAAGGGTCTCGGTGTACCGCAGGACCCAGGCGAGGCGGAAAAGCTCTACCGGGCGGCATTCGGGCCGGGGGTCAATGAGAATGTAGCGATCGATCCCAGGTCCCTGGACGATCCGGCGGATCGAACACTGCGCCTCGAGCAGCAACTGGCACGGGCACAGGAAGAGTCCGCTGCGCTGGAGCAGCAGCTGGCCGCTACGCGTGACAACCTGGCGGCAGCGCAGAGGGACCTGGCCGAACACGAAGCTGAAGAACAACGACTGCAGGCGAATCTTAGCGAGGCAAGCAAGCAGGTAGAGTCTGCATCGGCCAGCAATAGTGGATTGCAGCAGGCCGAGCAGGAGCTCGCAAAGCGCAACAGCGAACTCGAGAATCAGCAGTACACGATTGCCCAGCTAAAGGAACAGATTTCACGAAGTCATACACAGATTGCCGCGTACCAGGACGAGTTTGCGCGGATTGCCGAGCTGGAAAGCGAACTCAAGGCGCAATCACAGAAATTCGAACAGACCAACGCCGAGCTGCGCGACACGCGAGTTGCGCTCAGCGACTCGAACCTGCGCCTCAAAGAGCAACAGCAGCGCTTTGATGAAGAACGGGAGGCTCTGCTCCAGGCACGCGCGGCACTAAGTGAAAACACGGCGGCCACAAGCAATAGCAAAGCTGAACTCGAGCAGCAGCTCAAGGAGCGCGAGGCGCGGCTGGCCACGCAGGCTGGCAACCTCGAAGCGATGCGGGCGGAAATTGAGACATTTCAGTCGCAGTCGATCGAATTGCAGAATCGCCTGACGGAATTACGCCGCGAGAATGAAGAGCTGGTTTCCGCACGCTCCGACGCCGCGCGTTATCGTGACGAATCGCAGCGCTTGCAAGTCGCGCTTTTGGAGACGCAGGAGCAATTGCGGTCGATGGAGGAGCGCGCTGACCAGACAGCGAAGATGCAGGCGGAGCTCGAACGTATTCGCGACGAGGCGAATCGTTACAAGGATCGGCTCGACACACTTGAGTCAGCCAGGGAATCAGTTGCCGACCTCGCGGGACCTGAAATTCAGCTCATCGAGCCGGTTGCCTATAACACCCGCGGCAGTTCGACAATTCCGATTACTTCAAGCGAACAACAGGCCATCATCGGCCAGGTATCGGCGCCGGCCGGCCTGCTGACACTGATGATCAATCAGCAGCCGACAGAAGTTAACGCCAATAATGTATTTCAGTCGATGATTGATCTGCGCGGCGAAGAAACGCCGGTTCGTATTACGGCGATCGACACCCAGGGCAAGCGCAGTGAGCAGGTTTTCAGCCTGATCAACAAGGCCGTCAAGCAAATGGAGGCCAAGCACCGTTTGCCGGACGTGACCTTCGGCAAGTTTCACGCGTTGCTGATTGGCAACCAGGATTACTCGCTGCTGCCGGATCTCGTCACGCCGATCAAGGATGTCGAAGCTATCGATGAGATTCTCAGGGAGCACTACGGCTTCACGACCACCGTGATACGAAACGGTACCCGGGAAGCCATTATGGACAAAATGTACAAATTACTCGGTGAATTGACGTCCGCGGACAATCTGCTGATCTATTACGCCGGGCATGGCGAGTATGTAACCGATACCAATCGCGGCGTCTGGTTGCCCGTGGATGCGAACCCCGCAAGCCCTGCAAACTGGATTACCAATATTGAAGTCAGTGACTACCTGAAGCAGATTGCGGCGAAGCAAATCGTCGTGATCGCCGATTCCTGCTACTCCGGCGCACTGACGCGTTCGGCACTGATCAATTTGCGCCCGGGTATGACTGATGAAGAATACGAGGCGCATTTGAAACGGATGGCGGATGTGCGTGCGCGCGTCGTTTTGACCTCGGGCGGGCTGGCGCCGGTACTGGACTCCGGAAAGCCAGGGTCGAGCCACTCCATTTTTGCATCGGCGCTGATCGAAATACTGAACGAGAATTCGACCGTGCTATCGGCGCAGGACCTCGGGCGCACAATTGCGGCGAAGGTAAGCCTTGCGGCCAGCAAGGTCGGGTATGAGCAGGAACCACAGTATGCGCCGCTCAATCATGCCAATCATCAGGGCGGTGATTTCTTTTTCGTGCCGAATGAGACCTGAGAGCACAGCACGCTGTTGAGAAATTATTTGTTACGCCGTAGGAGCGGCATCTTGCCGCGATAAGCTGCTGGTTCAAAGTGCTGGTTCAAGCCCGTATCGCGCCGGGACGGCGCTCCTACCGGGCCAGGTTTGCGATAAGCAATTCATTCAGGCTTGCGGCAAGTTCCACGTAACCACTGTCGGCAATACGTTGTGCCTGGTAGTTAAGGCGCGCGCGGATTTCATGGTTGTCGCCCGCCGCGTACTGCAACTCGACCAGGAGTCGTTGCACGTATTCAAAGAGCAGCTGTGCGTCCAGCGCTTCGAGTTCGGCGGAACCTGCAGATCGCAGTGTCCCCGTGCGCGACTGGTGGCACCAGAGCCTGAGACCGGCGGACTGGCTGTTCGGTCCGCCCCAAAGCATTTCCTCGACGTAAGTGGCGCGGATGCAATCATCCCACCGACTCTGCATCACGCTGGTCAGTGCTTCTTCACGAATACGCAGGATTTCGCCCGCGTCGCGGCACTGCACCGTTACCCGGCGAAATTCGTCGCCACGGGATAATGAAATCGCAACTGCCCCCAATAGTGGGCGCGCGGCGAGTGCATCGCGCAGGCCTTTACCATCGACGACCGGTTTGCCATTGACGGCAACGATACGATCTGCCTCGCTGATGCCAAGATCTGTCCAGGCCGAAACGCGTGTCACAACCAGCGGTGAACCGACAGCCAGTACACCGAGCTCGCAATTGCTGGCGGCTGGCCCGAACGTTTCGTCAAACATCTCGAGACCCGTAAGCGGCTGCGAGTTGGCGGTTTCCACGCAGAGAGCCACATGGCTGCACAGGCAGCCAACCGAGAGAACCGTGGCCGCGGCCAGGCGGGCCAGATTTTTCATAGTGTCGTTCCAAGCAGAGCCTGCGCTCATTTCACACGGAATCGACAGTCGCGACCGCGATCGGCATCACAAAAGCGGGCAGCGAGTCGCGAAACAGTTCGCGAATCAGGAAGTTAGGTCAGGAGACTGCTTCCGCGACAGCTGATAGATGCCGTACGTCAGCAGCGGCACTATGTAGACGATCAGGAACCCCCAGGACATCGCGCCGTAGCCTTTGGCGATGAGCGCTGTTATGCCCAGTAAAGACAGGGCGGCGCTGAGCAAAATCGCGACCACGGCGATGGCAGCGCGGTAGGCTGGTTTCAATCGGTTGCCATGTGACTCCAGCAGGTAGCCGTCGATGCGCTCGTTGATGCCCTGCAACAGGCCGGCGCCGGTCTCGATAAACGTGCCGAACAGCATGATCGTATAAACCACGACAAACACGGTAAGTCCGAGGCGGCCGATCATCCAGTACACCGGGATCGCCTCGTCCAGTACCGCGGGCCAGGCCGTCAGGAACGTATACTGAAATACGAGTGCCGGTGCCATCGCGATGGCACCCGCGACGACGCCGGACCGAACGGCCTCCCCGCGCGTACGAAATTCCCGCGTGACGTACAGCAGCATCGGTGCTATGGCGACGTTGTACATGGCGTACCTGGCGCCGCTTAACCACCAGCCACTCACGATCTGCACATCGTCAAAGGCCGCCTCCGTGGATGCTCCACTGTGCATGAAGACCAGAATGAAAAAGGCGATAAAGACGGCGTACAGGAAAAATGACCAGAACGTGAGTACGCGTGTAATCAGTTGCTGACCGAAGAATGTGAGCGTGCCAACGACGGTGAGCATGATCAACAAGCCGACGACGTAAGAGATGCCGAAATTATCCCGCAGGATATTGCCCGCCGCCGATGCCAGCACGGCGAGTACCAGCAGGAAAATGAAAATCATCAGGATTTCGAACGCGATCCAGCCGGGCCCGAGCAGGGACTTGAAGAAGTGCCGGTAATCGTAGGTACCAAAACTTCTCGAATACTCGAACGTAGTTGCCAGCACCAGCGCGAGCAGGACAAACGCGACGCCTATGCCGAGAAAACCACCAACCGCGCCGTAGGATGTGAAGTACTCGACTGCTTCACGCCCTGTACCGTAGCCGCCACCCACCATGACGGACTGGAACACGGCGCCGGGAACAATATAGATACGAAAAAAGCGTCGCACTAGTCCGGGCTGGCCAGCAAATTGCGGACGATGGCGGCGCAGCCGTCGATGACCGGGTCGACACAGGGAAAACCTGTTTCGGCGGCCAGCTTTGCAAGGTAGTCTGTTCGCTCGTTGCCGTGCAACGCCGAGGTATTGACGCTGATCCCGGCGCAACGAATGTCAGGGTTGGTGCGCCGGCCAAGCGTGAGGTTGAGCTCGATACATTCGTCGATACCCGGCAGTGCGTAGTGCTCCCAGCCGCTCGCGAATTTTCTTGGCGCATCATGGCAAAGGACGATCGCGTCGGGTTGTGAGCCGTGTAACAGCCCCAGGCTTACGGCGGCATAGCCCGGGTGAAACACTGAACCCTGGCCTTCGATCACGTCCCAGTGGTCGGGGTCATTGTCCGGCGAAAGAATCTCCGCCGCACCCGATACGAAATCCGAGACAACCGCGTCGATGGGCAGGCCTTCGCCTGCAATCATGATGCCGGTCTGGCCGGTAGCGCGGAAAGTCGCCTTTGCGCCGGCTTCGAGCAGCGCAGCATGTAATGACAGCGCCGTATATTTCTTGCCGACCGCGCAGTCGGTGCCGACCATCAGCACCCTTTTACCGCTGCGTTTCTTGCCGTTGCCCACCGGAATTCCCTTGGGCGGTACACGTATGTCGATCAGCTGTGCGCCCGACGCGCGCGCTGCCGCAAGTAACTCGGGTTTGTCGCCGAGTCTGAAATGCAGACCGCTCACAACGTCCATACCGCGCTCGGCGGCACCGATGATGACCTGCCACCAGTTATCCGCGATACCGCCACCCACCGGGGCCACACCGATTACCAGGCTTTTGACGCCGGCAGCAACGGCTTCGTCGAGGCTCATATCCGGTACGCCGAGCCCGACCGCATTGTCTGCGAGCCGCAACTGACCAGCGACCAGTTCCTTGCGCCAGTGTGCAATACCGAGACCGGTCTTGACGTAGGTGTAATCCTCCTGGTCACCGACGAAGATCAGGTAGGGCGCACGCAACACTATTTTCATGGCAGGAGCGTTCAACCGAGTATCTTCGTCAGTGCGACACCAATGAAGGTCGCGATTGCATATCCGAACATACCGACCAGGATGCCCGGTGCGACCAGCGCTTGCCAGCCTTTGCTCGCCGCAAGCGCGGCCGCCGGTGCCGGGCCAAGTATGCAGGCGTTGGAGGCGATTATTACTTCAGCGAGATCCAGTTTCATAAGCTTGCCTATGATTATGAGCAGGCATAAATGTACCAGAACCATAACCACGATAAAGAGAATGATTGGCAGGGCGCTGCCAATAACCTCAGCGAGGTTTGCGCCCGCGCCAATGGCGACAAAAAATATGTACATAAACAAGGTACCGATTTCGAACTCGGATGACACGAAAGCCACTACCGGCTTCGCGAAATTGGCAACCAGCAGGGATAGTGCGGTAACGATCAGGATAAACAGGGAGTCGCTGTTAAAAAGTGTGGCGAGCGCAAGGCTCACTGCGCATACCAGGAGACTTAACGCGAGACCGGCGCTGGCATTCACGAGTTGAAACGGCGCCGCCTCGGCCGTTGGCACCGCGCTGTGCTCGGCCACTGTTTGCGACCCGTCTTGACTGATGTATTTTGACGGCATCGCTTCGCGAATAAAACGCAGCGTTGGCAACAGCATGAGAAGAACCAGGAAAATCACGGCACCCACGGCATCGGCCGACAGGCTCGCCACATAGATGGCGGAGTCCCTGATGCCCACGGCTTCCGCAGTCGCAACAAAATTAAGCGAACCACCGATGTAACTTGAAGCCAGCGTGCCCGCGATTTGTGCTTCGAGTTCGCCCATGTCGATGACCATCGTACCGACGATGGCGCCGACCACGGTCGCGGCTGTTGCCAGCAAAAATGCGATGAGCATGGGCCCGGATTCGGCGAAAATAGTTTTGAAATCGGCGCGCAGCAGCAACAGCGGGATCGCCATCGGTACAAGAAAGCCAACAATGGTGCCGTAAAGCGGTGCCTCGTAAGGTATGACGCCGACATTGGATGCCGCGATAGCGATGGCGAGCAGAACTAACGGGCCGCCGAGATTCTGGCCCCATGAACGGCTTTCCGCCCACAGGCCGAAGGCAACGATCAGCATGATGGCCGCTGCGAGGGCGAAGGTTTGGTCGGCGCGGATCAGCGGCATGATCTTAGCAAAGACCCAAATCTAGAATCTCATACCCGCCGTTGCACCAATCGTACGCGGTTGCAGGAAGCCAACTTCTACATTGCCCGTAAAGGCAATGTTCGTGGTGCTGACGCTCTGGATACCCAACTCATCAGTCAGGTTCTTGGCGTACACCTCGAAGAACCATTCACCGGTATCGAAGCCGGCGCGCAGATTCAAAACAGTATAATCGTCCGTGTACTTGACGTCGTCAGCGTCGGTTGGGTATCGCCCTATTGATCTTTCACCCGTATAACCAAGCGTGCCGCCTACATACGCCGTATTACCGTTGCCAAGATCCCAGTCATAGTCGGCCGACAGGCCAAAACTCCACTCGGGAACATAGTTCAGTGGATCGCCGTCCTGGCCGCCGGCACCCGCATCGGCAGTCAGGTATGCATCGGTATAGGCACCATTAAATGAAAATGTCAGGGCATCCGTAGCAGCAAAACTGCTGGAAAATTCCACACCCTTGCTGACCGCGGTACCACCATTGATGTTGACACCGAAGTTCTCGATGACGGCAAACAGCTGGATGTCTTCCCAATCGATATAGAAGACAGCCGCGTCCATGGCGAAGCGCCCGTCCGCCGAGCCCATCTTGTAACCCAGTTCATAATTCGTTAACGAATCCGCGTCGTACTGCACCGGCACACTGCCAGGAGCGCCCGGGGGCAGAATGTTAGGACCACCAGGCCGGAAGCCTGTCGCGGCCCGGAAGTAGACTGAAGAGTTATTTGTCAGCTGAAAACGAGGAGCGAAAGACCAGGTGAACGGTGATTCGGATGAATCGCCAACATTTGTTATAACAGTGTCTGGCGGTGCACCCGCCAAAAATCCTTCCCCGAGTTGAACCACTGACTGGTCATTGTCGCTTTGTCGTGCACCGAAGGATATCTCAAACCGATCTGTCAAATACCAGGTGGCATTAGCGAAAACAGCGAGTTCCTCGTACTTCGAAGTCAAGCTCACCGTGGCTGTCGGTGCCAGTCCCGGCACCGGCGTTTCTGTGTTCGCTGTCAGAGCTGGCAGATTCTGATAAATCAGCGAATCTTCATCCGTGTAATAAATGCCGGCTAGCCACTCAAGCGTGTCGCTCTCACCGGACACCAGGCGCAGTTCCTGGCTGAATTTTTCGGTCTTGGTGGTCTGCTCTTGAATCATACCCACGGGCATACCCAAAATGGCCGATACCAACGAGGCCAACGGCGGACCACCCGTGAAATTGGACGCCACATCCAGGTCATCCCGGATCGTCTGTTCGAATTCGCCATAGCTGCTTATCGACTGCAGGCTGGCCCAATCGGAAAACTTCCAGTCAATATTGGCGCTGTATACATCGTAGGTGATTTCGTCAAAGGCATCCTGGTAGCGGTTCAGCACCGGACTGGAGTGAAGCGGTTTGAGGGTGTCGGTATCGGCTATTTGTTGAGTTGCGTCATTGCTGTCAATGCTCTGGAACATGGCCATCAGGTTGATCGCCAGATCATCATTCGGCTGAAACAGGGCCTGCAGGCGACCACCCGAGGTCTCACCGGAGTTAATGCCTTCTTCAACCAGCGTGCTGTCAATGATATTGACGCCGGGCTCAGTCAAAGATGGCAAGGGGCTGCCACCGATGGAGTCAACCCAACCATCATCTTCACGATAGAAGGCACTGCCGCGCAAAGCGAAGCTGTCGCTGACCGGCACATTGACATAGCCCGTGACTGAATAACCAGGGCCTCCGTCTTTCACATCTTCGACGCCAGCTTTCAGGCTACCTTCCAATTTCTCACTGCTGGGCTGGTTCGGCACGTACTTGATGACACCGCCCAGGGAACTGGCACCGTACAAGGTGCCCTGTGGGCCACGCAGTACCTCGACACGGTTCATGTCAAAGGTATCGAAGTCACCGGAAACAATCGCGCCATTGGCCAGTGCGGTGCTGGAACCAAACGGCACTTCGTCAAAATAGATACCGACGGTGGAAGCGACGCCGCCGGTGTTGGTGCCGCGCAGGGTAATTCGCGTTACGCCAGGCGTGCTACCCGTAATACTGAAGCCGGGGATCAATGCCGTCATGTCCTCAAAATCGAAGGCCTGCTGACGTTCCAGCATCGTTCCGCCCAATACCGTTACGGACATGGGTATTTCTGCCAGTGTCTGGTCGCGCTTGGTTGCAGTAACCACAATTTCTTCGAGCGCAAAGGATTCATCGTCCTGTGCGATCGCGGTGGAACTGAATGCCATACCACCTGCAGTTGCCAGAGCAAGACTGATTATTCCTGTTCTAGCCAAATAATGATTAATCGAACCAGTGCTTGAGTTGCTCATTGTTGTCAATTCCCCGCTCGAAACGTGTTTCCGCGCAATAGTGTTACCTGTGGTTGTGCCCGGTGATGATCAGGCGCTCAATCAATGGCCGGGCACTGGAGCCCAGTCCGATATTATGCGTATCTGTCCACCAACGATTAGTCTGAACCGGCCGATTTCTATGCTGAAACGGTGGATTTTATTGTCGGCCCGGGCGGACTCGATGGCGTCAGCGCTGTGCCGCTGCCACAGGTTTTCCTGGCTGGCAGGCTTACAGCCTGCCAGCGCCGTCAGGCACCTTCTGAACGGCGCCACTCTTTCGGGGTACAACCACTGTAACGGCGGAATGCGCGCGAAAACGCAGAGTGGTCGTCATAACCCACAATATTGCCTATCTCGGAAATCGAGTGCCGATTCTCCTTCAGGAGCAGCCGCGCCGCATCCAGACGCTTGTTGATGCAGTACTGCATGACCGTGGTACCGTTCAAGGACTTGAAGCCGCTTTTCAGGCGTGTCTCGGAAATACCCAGTTGTTGTGCGAGTTTTGGCAGCGACGGCGGGTGCGCATACTCCATGCTCAGGATGGCGCGCGCCTTGCGAATCTTTTCGCCATAAGGCAAGTCCATATCACGCGGATTGACATCGCCGAGCCTGCGGCTGTTCTTCAGTATCTGCAGACCGATGCACAGCAGTTCATCAAACTTCGCCGACATCCAGGGCGCCAGCAAGGTACCCGATACGGGCAAGTGAAAGCAGGACCAGATGGAGTCGCGATGAACATCTTCCAGAAAAAACACCCGTTGGCGCGGCTTTTTGTGCCTTCCGTCCATGCTCTCAAGTAACCAGTCGGGATAGGCATCGCGGTTTTCGGCCATTTGTGCGAGGACGTTGGACAGGCTCGTGTGCACGACGACATGGCGGATTTGCACGTTGGTTTTCGGCATCCGGTAGGTCGTTTCCTTGCGGGGCACAACCGAAACGATCAACGCGGGGCCGAGGTCGTGCACGTTCTTGCGCTTGCCTAGGAACTCCGAACGCCTGACGGTGGAGACGAATTGAAAGCTGATAATATCGGCCATCTCATTGCGTATGACGAGAGGCGAACGTAACACGGCATCATTGATCTCGATCATCCGGTCCTGGTTGATCCGGTAACAAAGCAGTCCCGCGATATGAATGGCGGCCGGGTCGTGGATAGGCGTGTGATCCGGCGTGGTGTCAAAACGTGTAAGCCGGGCAGCGTTCCGAAACAAAGTGCCGAGCTGCTGTGTCGACATTTCCTCCAGGTCAAAACCGGCAGAAGCTTCGACATAATACTCATCGCCATATTTCATTGCTTCACCGCCCCTGCATGTTGCATGTTTTTTGCTGGCCAGGTCCTGAGCCGGAGCTCCTCGCCCTGCCTGGTAGCTGCCGATTCGGCACATTATGCGGACGTATTGGCCTAACGTGCAAACAATGGTCAACTATATGATCCGATGCCTGCGGACTCAAAACTCCATGGATTACAGCTATGTCTAATTACAAACTGCCGCTTCTTGTCGGTGCGATCCTCACACTTACCTTTGCAACATCCGGGGCCGCGACACCTGCTTTGGATGATCCGGCCATGCTTGGAGCCTTTGTGGATGGCATCGTCAAACCATTGATGGCCACCAACAACAGTCCTTCGGGTACCGTGGCCATTGCCAAGGATGGCGAGCTGATTTTCGCGAAGGGATATGGCTTCGAGGATATTGCGGAGCAAAAGCCGGTTGATCCGTATACCACCCTGTTCCGGCCTGGTTCCGTGTCCAAATTATTCACCTGGGTAGCGGTCATGCAGCTGGTCGAACAGGGCAGGCTCGATCTCGACACCGATGTGAATACCTACCTCAAGGAAGTGCACATCAAGGAGACGTTTGACGCCCCCATCACCCTGCGCCACATCCTGACGCACACGGCGGGCTTTGAAGACGGGGGCTTCGGTTACCTCATAATTAATGATCCCGCGAACGCGATTCCCTTGCGTGAGGCGATGAAGCGCTACCAGCCTGAACGCGTAAACCCGCCCGGGATACAAACGGCGTATTCGAACTACGCAACATCGCTGGCTGGCCTGATCGTTGAAAACCTGTCGGGTGAGCCATTCAGCGAATACGTCAAGAAACACATTCTTGAACCTCTGGGTATGGAGCACTCGAGCTTTGAGGAACCGCTGCCCGAGGGGCTGCGGGAACATATGGCGAAAAGCTACACGGCCGAAGGTGGCGCGTATGTGGAGAAGCCATTTGAGATCATTAGCAATTTTGCGCCGGCCGGGGCGTTGTCGGCGACTTCAGTTGACATGCTGCGGTTTGCTCAGGCGATGCTCAACGGAGGCGAGCTTGACGGCAATCGCATACTTTCGGCGGCGACTGTGGAGCAGACCCTGACGCGGAACTTCAGCCAGGACGACAGACTGATGGGTATGCTGCTCGGCTTCTACGAAACCGACTATAACGGCAGCAGAATTATCGGTCACGGCGGCGACACACAGTGGTTTCATTCCTTCCTGGGCTTCGACAGAGACAAGGATCTCGCAATTTTTGTGTCCTTCGGCGGGCCTGGCGGCTCGGCGGTTCGATCGGCATTCGTGCCCGCTATCTACAACGAGTTTTTCCCGCGGGATGAAGAACCACCGGTGCCGCCGCAGGACTTCGCAGAACGGGCCGGCAAATACGCGGGTACCTATGGCTTCTGGCGCGGTAATTTCTCGACCATCGAGAAAGCATTCAGTATTGGCAGCGTAATTAAGATTGCGCCGACCAAAGACAACACCCTGGTGGTTGCGTTCGCGGGCAAGACCAAGCAATACGCCGAAGTGGATGAGAACCTGTTTCGGGAGGTGGACGCTGGTTTGTCCCTCGCGGCAGGCATCAGTCCACGATTGATTGCGTTCCAGGAAAATGATGCGGGCGCAATTACCGGTTTTGTATTCGACGGCTTACCGTTCATGTCTGCACGAAAGTTGCCGCCCTACGCGACGCCGTCATTCAACTATGCGTTGGTCGGGTTGTCGTTCGTCGTCCTCCTGCTGTTCTTCTTGCGACGTGTATTCCAGCGGCGCGAAATTGCGCTCATGGCGGCCCCGGATCGTACTGCGCTGAATGCAGCATTCTATGCGTCGTCGGCACACTGGCTCGTCGTAGTCCTGGGCGCTGTTGTGATCTCGATGGTAATGAATAGCCTGATGGATGGACTTCCGACTTCATTCAAGCTTTGGCTGATCCTGCCGATTATCGCCTGCTTGCTGTCGCTGTACCTGGCATACCGCTGCTTCAGGGTCTGGCAGCAGGGGCTGCTTTCAGGTGTATGGGCACGTATTCGATATACACTCGTGACACTCTCTGCACTGGCACTGTGCTGGTTCTACTGGTACTGGAATATTCTGGGCTTCCAGTACCTTGCCTGATGGGACTTGCTCTTCGATGACAAGATACGCGCCATACCAGCAAAAATTTTCGCCGTGCGCTCGGCCGGATCCGGAGTTTCGAGATGACCAGTAGGTGTAAAGTCAAATTAACTACCGATTCCTGGGACTTCAAAGCGCCGTTTCATATTACCGGCTATACATTCACGGAAGCCGAACTGCTGCATGTGGCGATCGAAGTCGACGGCGCTATCGGCAACGGTGAAGCCGCGGGCGTGTACTACCGTAATGAAACCGGCGAGAGCATGACCGCGCAGATTGAATCGATCTTGCCGGTCATCGAGCAGGGTGTCAGCCGCGATGACTTGCGGCGGCTATTGCCTGCGGGCGGCGCACGCAATGCGGTCGATTGTGCCCTGTGGGACCTCGAAGCGAAGCTGAATCGAAAGAGTATCTGGGAATTAACCGGCATTGAACCGGGCGTAACGCAGAGCGTAATGACGGTCAGCATCGACACGCCGGAAACTATGGCAAGAAACGCTGCTCTTGTTGATAGCAGCAAAATAAAAGTCAAATTGGATGGCAAACTGGCACTGGAAAGAATTCGGGCGGTTTGCGCTGCACGCCCGGATGCGGAGATTATTGTTGACGTCAACCAGGGCTGGACCTTTAAACAATTGCTTGAGCTCGCACCGCAATTCAAAGACCTGGGAGTGGCCATGATCGAGCAGCCGCTGCCACGTGGCGGTGACGAGGAACTGGAAGACTATGACCCGCCCCTTACCTTGTGCGCGGACGAGTCCTGTCTTGATACGACAGAGTTCGAGCAGGCCGCACGTCGTTACCAGATGATCAACATCAAGCTCGATAAGACGGGAGGCCTGACCGAGGCGCTGGACCTCGCCGCAATGGCCAGGGCAAAGGGTATCGAACTCATGGTCGGCAACATGGTAGGCACCTCGCTGTCTATGGCACCAGGTTACGTCGTTGCGCAACTATGCCGTTTCGTGGACCTGGATGGAGCACTATTCCTCAAGAGAGATCGTTCGCATCCGATGTCGTTTGTTGGCGGAATTATTTCGCCGCCGGATTCAGGTTTGTGGGGATAAACAATAATGTTGAAAATTGGCAATACTTTGCTCCGGGCGGCAATCGCAATATTCGCGCTTGGCACGTGTTCGACAGCACTGATGGCTGCGCCGTCGACGAAAGATATCGACAGGCTACTCGAGCGCGCCGTGAAGGAATTCAACGCGCCTGGCATAGCGGTTTCGGTTGTTTACGACGACAAGCTCTTCTACGCAGATGGTCGTGGCATCACCGAAGTCGGGACCAGGACCAGGATCGATGAAAACACGCTGTTCCAGATCGCCTCTGTTTCCAAAGCATTCACCACCGCGTCGCTGGCCTTGCTGGTTGATGAAGGGAAGGTAGGTTGGGACGAGCCGGTAATCGATTACCTGCCTGATTTTCGTATGCACGACCCGTGGGTCACGCGCGAGTTTACGATCCGTGACTTGTTGACCCACCGCAGCGGCCTGCCGCTGGGTGCCGGTGACCTGCTGCTGTTCCCGAAGGGTAATACAACGCGTGAAGAAATTATTCATGCAATGCGTTACCTCAAACCCAGCACGAGCTTTCGTTCTGCCTACGCGTACGACAACCTCCTCTATATTATTGCCGGTGAGGTGGTCGCAGCCGTGTCGGGGATACCGTTTGAGCGTTTTGTCGAGGAACGCTTGTTTGCGCCACTGGGTATGACAGACTGCTCAGCGACGTTCGAGCGCGTAAAGCCAGGTGCGGTTAAGGCAACGCCGCACGTTTTGGTCGACGGCAAGCTTACGACCACCACGTCACTGGAATCATCGACAGCCGCCGCCGCGGGTGGCATCAACTGCAGTGCGCGCAGCATGGCGAAATGGGCACAGTTCATACTGGATGATGGCCGCACGGCCGATGGCAAACAGCTGATCAGCGAGGCACAGGTGGCGGAGCTCCTGAAACCGGTCACAATTACAAGTTCGCGCGGGTACATGGCCGAATACGCGGGCCAGTTCCTGAGCGGCTATGCGCTGGGCTGGGGTGTTTCTACTTTTTACGGCGAGCCGATGTATTCGCACAGTGGCGGCCTGTGGGGCATGACCACGTACATCGCGGTATTGCCGAAGGAGCGCCTGGCCGTATTTGCCAGTAACAACCAGTTGTCGGGTGCACCACTTGCGATTGTCAACGATGTGCTGGATCTGTTCCTGAAAGACGATAACGATGAGCCCAGGGACTGGATCGCCATCCTGTCGGAGGTGTCGAGCGACCGCAAAGACGATGCGGCGAAGGCGGTCAAGGAAGCGGCCGATGCACGTGACGCTGACAGCAAGCCCAGCTTGCCGCTGGCGTCTTACGTCGGTACCTACACGGACCCATGGTACGGCGAAATCGAGATTGGGATGGGTGACGATGGTCAGCTCTGGTTTCAATCCGGGCGGAGCGAGAAATTGTCCGGGCCCCTTGAGCACTTCCAGTACGATACCTTTATTGCACGCTGGTCTGATCGGCGCCTGCATGCGGATGCTTACGTATCCTTTTCGCTAAGCCCGCTTGGCAAAGTCGAGAAAATCCGTATGAAAGCAGTATCGCCGGCAACGGATTTCTCATTCGACTTTCACGATCTCGACCTCACACGAGTAGCCGACCCGCAATAGAGCCACCTAAGGATTGCAGCGGGTCTGATCGCGGCAGGATGCCGCTCCTACGATTGGCGTGTAGGAGCGCCGTCACTTACTGCGGTTTGCGTGCGCGAATTACGAAGCGATCCGTGTTGCGGCCCAGTGCTTCGTCATGAATATTCAGCGTGTGATCGTCGGCAGGATTGCTGAGGATATCGGCAGTCTCCTCGACGATAAACCCGGCCTGTTCGATTGCATCTATCGCGACGGGCAGTTCGATTCGGTGCAGGGCGAGATTGTCCTGGTCGCCCACGCCGACGTGGTCGATTACGCCGAAGACGCCACCGGGTTTCAACGCATCGAAAATTGCTCTGAGAAATACCTGTCCGGTCTCAGCGCCGTGATTATGCATGTCGTGCAGGTTTAGCGCGGTAAGTGCGGCATCGACGGGCGGCCCGACACTGAGGTCGTCGAAGTCTTCGAATAGCGGCTCAATATTCTTGAGCCGGGCGGCTCTTGCTTCGATAGTTGCGCCCGAGCGCTGCTTGCCACGCAATGTATTCTGCGCGATGACCTTGCCCTCTGGCCCGACAGCAGCTGCGAGGACTTCCGAATACCAGCCGCCGCCTGCGAGCGCATCCAGCACGCGCATACCTTCGCCAATCCCCAGGAATTCGAGCACCTCGGCAGGTTTGCGGCTGGCGTCGCGTTGTTTGTCTTCGGCAGGGCGGTCTGCGGCGGACATGGCCGCGTCAAAGCCAGGCGCAAGGTCGGCATGCGCAACGGAAGTGAGGACAGCGAAGCAGGCGGCAAGCAGCACGTTCTTCACTGTTCGTGTTGCGATGAAACCGGTATTTCCGGGGTGTATCGACATTGAGATGCTCCTTCTGATTCTTGACGACAGCATAACCTTGATTCCGGATGGAGATTTGTGACAGAGAAAAGCTTCGATCCTGGCACGCTAACGAAAGTTCAAAAATCTGAACCTCTCGACGCTACAAATCTGGTTCGAAAGAAAGCTTCAGCGCTGCGCTTTTGCGTCCTGCGCATTCCGATTGCGCCAGACGTCGGCGACGGCGATAGCGCTCATGTTGAAGATGCCCCTGGCGGTTGAAGACGGTGTGACGAACTGTGCTGGCAATCGGGTTCCGGAAAGAATGGGGCCGATGAACAGCGCATCGTTCACCGAACGAATCAGCCCCATGGAGACATTCGCCGTATCGAGATCGGGCATGATCAACAGGTTCGCGGTGCCTTTTAACGAGGAGTTAGGATCCAGCGTGTCGCGAATAGCCTGGCTCATTGCGGTACTTGCATGCATCTCGCCATCGACTTCAAGCCCGGGCGCGCGTTCCTGCAATATGCGTACCGCATCGCGCATTTTTCTGGCTTCCGGCACGCGGGACGAACCAAAATTTGAATGGGACAAAAGCGCGACTTTCGGGCGGATGCCAAAATCTCTGATGCGTTCAACGCACGCGAGGGTCGTCTCGACAATCTGCTCGCAGGAGGGATTGATGCTGATATGGGCATCCGCGATGAACAGTGGGCCACCAGGCAGAATGAGGACGCTCATGGACGATATTTTTTGCCGCTTTGCGTCGTGTCCTATTACCTCGATGATGTCTTGCAGGTGATGGTCGAAGCGCCCGACCGAGCCGCAGATCAGGGCATCGGCTTCTTTGCGAACAACCATGCAGGCCGCAATCACGGTCGCATTCGTGCGCATCACTGTCTGTGCGGCGGACACTGAAACGCCGTTTCGACTGACCAGTGAATGATACAGCTGCCAGTATTGCCGATAGCGTGGATCGTCCTCCGGATCGACCAGCTCGAAATCCTCATCCGCACGAATTCTGAGACCAAGCGATGCGATCTTGGCGGTGACTACAGTACGTCGACCTATCACAATGGCCTTGGCAATGCCCTCGTCCAGGACACTTTGCACGGCACGTAGCACCGTTTCGTTTTCACCTTCCGCATAGACCAGGCGGGATCGATCTTTCTTCGCGACATCGATGACCGGCTGCATGAACATCGCGCCGCGGTGGCTGAAGTTCTCCAGGCGAGTGCGATAGGCGTCCAGGTCCGCGACAGGTCGGGCCGCGACACCGCTGTCCATCGCCGCTTTGGCAGTAGCAAGCGATACCTCGACGATCAAGCGATGATCGAACGGCTTTGGAATTATGTAGTCCGGCCCGAAGCGCAGCGATTCGCCCTGGTAGGCGTTGGCGACGACGTCGGTTGCTTCGCGAGTCGCGATATTGGCAATCGCATCGACACAGGCGACCATCATGTCCTTGTTGATCGTCCTGGCACCCACATCCAGGGCACCCCGGAAGATAAAAGGAAAGCACAATACGTTGTTTACCTGGTTCGGGTAGTCGGATCGCCCGGTTGCAATAATTGCATCGGGCCGCGCTTTTTTAGCGACCTCGGGCAGGATTTCAGGAACAGGATTCGCGAGCGCGAGTATCAGTGGCTGCTTCGCCATCGCGCGAACCATGTCGGCATTGAGCACATCAGGGCCCGACAATCCCAGGAACACATCGGCACCCGCGATGGCTTCCTCAAGTTTGCGCATCTCGGTAGACCGTGCATAGCGCGCTTTGTACTCATTCATGTCTTCTTCGCGGCCTTCATACACGATGCCATGAATATCGGCCAGGATGATGTTTTCTTTGCGAAGGCCGAGTTCAACCAGCAGGTCGAGACAGGCTAGGCTTGCTGCGCCGCCGCCGGTTGACACGAGGCGAATGTCTTCGAGCTTCTTGTCGACCAGTCGCAAACCGTTCCGGATCGCGGCACCGACAACAATTGCAGTGCCGTGTTGATCGTCATGAAAAACCGGTATATTCATGCGCTCGCGAAGTTGCTGCTCTACGATGAAACACTCGGGTGCCTTGATGTCTTCAAGATTGATGGCACCAAAGGTGGGTTCAAGCCGGGCGATCACTTCCACGAGCATTTCCGGGTCTGATTCCGCGATCTCGATATCAAAAACATCGATCCCCGCGAACTCCTTGAACAGGACCGCCTTTCCTTCCATGACCGGCTTGGCAGCCAATGGACCGATGTTGCCGAGTCCGAGTACCGCGGAGCCGTTGGTTACCACGCCGACGAGGTTGGCACGGACCGTGTAATCCGCGGCCATGTCCGGATTGTCGCGAATCTCGATACAGGGATACGCCACGCCGGGCGAGTAGGCCAGCGCAAGATCCAGCTGGTTAGCCATTGGCTTCGTGGGTTTTATCTTGAGCTTGCCGGCCGGAAGCAGTCGGTGGTAGCGCAGGGAGATGTCGCGGAGTGGATCGTTGCCTGGTTTCTTGCTACTCATGTCTTCTCCTGCCGGGTTTGGCGCATAGCGTACCACCAGAGCGCCCTGCAGTTGGACTCCCGGCAGCGGCAGGTTAAGCTCGGCGAAATTGTTTGCGCTCATTGTGTTCGCAAGACCGTAGTAAACTGGAGGGCAGTAAAGGCTATGGCAGGGACGGATGGTTTGATTAACACGCAGTTACATCGGCTGGCGGCGCTGCAGATCGGGATCATGAGCTTGAGTCTCTCGGCGAGCGCCGCGGGGCTGGATAGCAATGAACAGCGACTCATCGACTGGATCGATGCGCATCCGGAACCCGTCATCGAACTGATCGAGAAGACCGTAAACATCAACAGCGGCACGCTGAACGTGAAGGGTGTACGTGCAGTAGGCCAGGTCTATCGCGATGAGCTTGAGAAGCTCGGGCTAACGACCGAATGGATCGAAATGCCGCCTGACATGAAACGTGCCGGGCACCTCTTTGCCTGGAAGAAAACCGGTGATGCGCCAAGAGTGCTGATGATAGGCCACCTCGATACGGTCTTCGAGGCGGAGGAAGGATTTCAGTCATTCAGGCGCGACGGCAATATTGCGTATGGTCCGGGGGTAGACGACATGAAGTCAGGCAATGCCGTCATCGTGTACGCGCTCAAGGCCTTGTCTGCGACCGGGCTACTCGATGATATTCCCGTGGTCGTTGTGATGACCGGTGACGAGGAATTCGCCGGATCGCCGCTGTCGCTGGCAAAAAAGGACCTTATCGAGGCCGCGAAATGGGCCGATATTG
>DDIS01000202.1:62375-62982 GCA_002338615.1 Proteobacteria bacterium UBA1844
CCGCGAAATGGGCCGATATTGCGCTCGGCTTTGAAGACGGGACCCGGTTTGACGATACGGACTGGGCAACCATCGCGCGACGCAGTTCATCAAACTGGTATCTCGAAGTAACCGGAAAACAGTCACATTCCTCGCAGATTTTCACCGACGACGTCGGCACCGGCGCAATCTTCGAGGCCGCTCGTATACTCAATGCATTCATCACCGAAGTTCGCGGTGAGGAGTACCTGACATTCAATGCGGGCACGATCGAAGGTGGCACCGACGTTGCATACGATCGGGGTACCACTCGTGGCACCACATTCGGCAAATCCAACGTCGTACCGCGCAAGGCCATAGTGGATGGCGACCTGCGAGCGATTTCATCGCAACAGATCGATCGCGCAGTCGCGAAAATGGAAAAGATAGTGGCCGATGGGACGCCTCACACCAGCGCAAGTATTGAATTCGAACATCGTTACCCGCCAATGGCGCCAACGGATGGCAACCGGCGCCTGCAGGCACTGTTGTCAGATATCAATGAAGAGCTCGGTCGCGGCCCGATGCCGGCGCTGGACCCGTCCCGGCGTGGTGCCGCTGACATATCATTCGCAGCGCCGCACGCGGA
>DDIS01000201.1 GCA_002338615.1 Proteobacteria bacterium UBA1844
GAGCCGGCCGGCGACGCTCGCGTGGCTGTTTGCTGCGGGAGCGCTGTTGGCTGCGCACAAGAGGAGTGACCACAATGGTGGCGGCGGACCGAAAAAGGGGCGACGGACAGTTAGCCGCGCACTACTTGGCGCCGCAAATGCGTCGATGCTGATGTGGCGCTTTCTTGCCGTGCCGCTCCCGGCGGCAGGGGGCAAAAGCCCTCCGGAAAATGTTGGAAAAACATAAAAGTCACTGTCATATCAGATAGTTGCATATGATAGTTAAAAAGACTTCACATCTCGAAGATAGTGCCCTAGACTATGTTAAATAAACAATAATAAGCGCCGGCGTCCCAACCTTGCCGGCTCAAACAAGAATAGAGCCTTTAATCAGCAGCACGCAAAAGGCCAGCGAGGGGTGCAAGATGAGTCGTCAAATGCAGGTCCAGGCTATGCCTGACCAGGCGCAGGTTGTTCCAGAAGTTGCGCTTATATCCAGCCGCCATCAGGCCGCTTTATCGGAACTGACCAGTGCCGTGGCCAATGAACAAACTGCTGTCCTGCTGACCGGTGACAGCGAGCTTGAGGTCAGCCATGTGGTCGGCGCATTCGTTGCAGAAATGCGCGTTAGTGCCGCGGTTGTTCGCCTGCGTCATCCCCATCCTGACGCGCTGGCAGCCATGCGGGAAATTGTCACCGGCTTTGGCTTTGATCCGAAAGATCTTTGCTTCGCGGATCTTAAAAACATCGTCCTGATGTTTCTTGAGTATCAGAGAAAGCACGACCTGTGTGCGGTTATCTGTGTCGAACATGCGGAGCGACAGCCATCCGGTGTTCTGAGTGCCCTGGCGGAGCTGATTGAGCTTGGCACCACCCGGGGCTTCAGGCTGATGTTCGCTTTTTCGGGCGGCTCCGGGCTTCTGCACCTGCGTGGCGAGGCGGCGCTCGCAAAAGTGCGTCAACACTTCGAGCTAACAATCCGCTTGCGCCCATATACACTGCCACAGACCCGGGAATTTCTGAGTCAACGATCGATACTTTCAGGATGCAGCGATCCCCTGGGACTGTTCGAGCACGACGCTGTCAATAGGCTCCATCGGCTCAGCGGCGGCGACCCGGATCTCGTTGCGCGGTTGTGCAAGGAAAGTCTGCGCACGGCACAAAGCGGCACACAAGGTCCGGTTTCGGCCAAAGACGTGGTCAAGGCCGCACGCCGCATTCAGGTCGCAAATGGCGCAGATACGGCTACGGCTGTTGTGCCGATTGTTCCCGAGAGTGCAGCCACACAAACGTCGCGCGAGACGCTAAGCGTCAGTCGGCATGGGACACTGCTGCGCGAACTTACGCTCAGGCAAGGACGATTCATGGTTGGGCGAGCGAAGTCCGCCGATATCTGCCTGCCAAGTTCCACGGTCAGCCGCCGCCATGCGCTGATTATCCGTACCGCCACAATTCTGCAGGTACTGGATCTTGGTAGCACCAACGGCACCCGGGTTCGAGGACAGAAAGTGCGGGAACACACAATGGTGCCGAACGATGTACTGATTTTTGGCGACTTCGAAGTGCGATACCAGCTTGCCTGAGTAAGCCGTAATACAAAACGGGGCCTTTTTTAAGGGCCCCGAATAGCAGCTACTTATTCCATCACGATCGATGCAAGTCCAGTTACGCAGCCACCGTGATTCTGCGCGGTTGTGCCTTCGCTTGTTTTGGAATATGAATTTCCAATACGCCGATTTTTCCTTCGGCTTTGACGTTTTCGGCATCGACGGTGTCGGGAAGGATAAATCGGCGATAAAATCGACCTAGTCCTCTTTCGTTCCGCCGGGTTACCATCTGTTCACCCTCCGGCGCCGCAATCGGATGTCGGTTGCCGCTTATACTTAAAATACCGTTGTCCAATGTGATCTCGACGGCCGCGGGGTCCACGCCCGGCAAATCGACAAATAACTGGAAGCGATTGTCGTATTCGTGGATATCAACTGTTGGAACCCAGTCCGCGGTTGCGGCACTGCTTTCGCTGTCACTCCAACCACTGAACAGACGGTTAATTTCGCTCTGCAACTCGCCAACTCCAATCGGATTGTATCGAACCATAGCCATGACGAACCTCCTATCAAAATAATGAATCGATATGTGTCAGCCAATTCTGGCCTGGCATCGATCTTGGGATTTTGGACAAAATTTCAAGTCTGCCAGCAGGCCAGAATGCAACCGGGCGAACCGCATCAAGCCATCCGCAAAACGAGCCTTACAGGCCGGAACTCTTGCTTGAAAAACCCTGTGGTGACCCCAGCTCAGAGCACTGTGCGATAATGTATATCGCAACCCGGCAGCGCCAGAAGACGCCGGACAAACCCGTCGCGCAAATGCGCGTCGATTAATCAGCAGACAAGCATGCAGTTCAAGGACTACTACGAGACACTTGGCGTAAAGCGAGACGCAAACGCTGACGATATTAAACGAGCCTATCGTCGGCTCGCGCGCAAGTATCACCCTGACGTCAGTAAGGAAACTGATGCCGAAACTCGCTTCAAGGAAATGAAGGAAGCCTACGAGGTACTGAAAGACCCGGAGAAGCGTAGCGCTTATGACAGCTATGGCGCCAACTGGAAGGCCGGCCAGGAATACCAGCCTCCAGGTGGCGGACACGGCTATTCAAGTACGGGTGCGGACTTCGACGGCGCACATGATTTCAGCGATTTCTTCGAGTCGATGTTCGGCGCACGCAATGCACGAGGTGGATTCGGCGCCGGCCGCGGCAGCGCCCATATGGACGGCGGCGACCTGAATGCACGCATTGTGATTTCGGTCGAAGACGCCTATGCGGGCGCGACGCGTCAGATATCACTGGCGATTCCCGAAGTAGACGAAGATGGCGTAATCCGCAACCGGCAGCGCACGTTGAAAGTTCGCATTCCGAAGGGCATTGGTACGGGACAACGAATTCGCCTTGAAAGCCAGGGCGCGCCGGGTATTGGATCGAAAGCACGGCGCGGAGACCTGTATCTTGAAGTCCAGATCGAGGATCATCCGATCTACCAGCTTGACGGGCGTGATGTGCATGTGAAGCTACCCATTGCAGACTGGGAAGCTGCACTCGGCGCCAGCGTAAAAGTTCCGACACTCGGTGGAACAGTCGACTTGAAAGTTCCGGGCGGATCCAGCTCGGGTAAGCGCCTGCGTTTAAAGGGTCGCGGTATGCCTGGCAATCCGGCGGGGGATCAGTACGTCGAATTGCAGATAAAGGTGCCGGCACGCCTGTCGAAAGAGGCGCGTTCTCTCTACGAAAAGCTCAAAGCAGAGCAACTCACTGCGACGAGCAACAAGGCGGGAGCATAAGATGAGCGCACAACAATTGAGCATTCTGAGTGGGGTTATACTTGATAGCAATATAACGTTTACACTCAGCGAATTTTGTAGCGCCAGTGGCGCGCAAAGCTCGCTCATCATTGAAATGGTCGACGAAGGAATCATTGAACCTGAGATCGACGCCGAGAATTGGTATTTTCGAGGTGATGCACTGGTACGTGCGCATCGTGCGTTACGACTCATGCGTGATTTGGACGTCAATCTGGCGGGCGCCGCGCTCGCCGTAGACTTGATTGAGCAACTCGAAATTCTGCAGGGACGTACGGATCGTGCATGATGCTTGCAGCGGCGATTTCGGAATTGTGAACGTTTAAAGGAGTGTCGTTATGGCTGGTGGCTGGGCTCGTGACGGAGCTGTACAGGAGCAAATTGACGCGAGCGTGGAAGATGCCGTGCGCGAGGCGCGCAGCAGAATTGCGAGCGGCAAGAGTCGCGGCAGCTGTGAGGAATGTGGCGTGTCAATACCAAAGGCGAGGCAGGAAGCGGTGCCTGGCGTAAGCAAATGCATTGATTGCCAGCAAGCCGCCGATAGTAGCAATAGAAGTGCGTCCGGCTACAATCGCCGTGGTAGCAAGGACAGCCAGCTACGATAGCCGGCCGCCACGCACGCTTTTGACTTCGTTCGTTCGCTTTATTCTGGCAAGTTTCCTTTGCGTTGTTGATTGAAAGGGTTGAGCAGCAAGGCGGTCACGGTTTGCTGTTTCGGATCTCGAAATTCATGCAGGCCAATCGTCATTTTTTCCTGGCCGTCGCGCGGCGCTTCGCGATAGCTTCGGAATACGCGGTCCCAGATTGAAAGATGAAAGCCAAAGTTGCTATCCGTTTCTTCGCGATGCCATGAATGGTGAATACGGTGCATATCAGGCGTGACGATCAGCCAGCGTAATCGTCTATCCATCGCTGCAGGCAGGCGCAGATTGGCGTGCGTGAATAGCGAGCCGGCATTCAGCAGGATTTCGAAAAGCAATACGGCGAGTGGCAAGATGCCGAGCAAGGCAATGACTGCGAGTTTGATCAACATGGACAGTGCAATCTCAAACGGGTGAAAGCGTACGCCGGTGCTGACATCAATGGCAATGTCGGCATGGTGAACGCGGTGCAGCCGCCACAGGAACGGCAGCAGGTGAAGAATGCGATGCTGCCAGTAGATCAGCAGGTCAAGCGCGAGCATGCCAAGCAGGATGTTGAGGACTACCGGTAAGTCGCGCAACAGGCCGATTGACTGCTGCTCCACGCGGATAGCAGCCTCCACAGCCAGAACCGGGAAGCCGAAGCGCAATAGCACCGTGCTAATGAGGACCAGCGACAGATTTCCAATTTGCCGGCGCCAGCCGCCCGGAACGGATCGCCGCGGCCACAATTGCTGCGCAGCGATCATCAACGTCAGTACGCCCAGAAAGACGACCAGTCTCGCTTCGGCTTCATGATTTATCAGCCAGCTGCCTGACACTAGCCAACCTGCCGCCGCAGCGCTTCGCGTTGCCGGCCTTTACGCACAAAGCGAAAGTATCGCGCAAGCCACTGCAGCAGTTTTTCAGGTGCGTGCGCGCGCTTCCACACGCCCGCGGCATACTTGTTTGCTTCCATCATCGTGGGGTATATGTGAATGGTGCCGAGCAACTTGTTGAGGCCTAGATTGTGCTTCATCGCCAAAACGAATTCGGCGATCATTTCGCCGGCATGTGCGCCGACGATACTCGCGCCAAGTATCCTGTCTTTGCCTGGAACCGTCAGCACCTTGACGAAGCCTTTCGCAGTACCGTCTGTCAATGCGCGATCCAGTTCACCGAGGTCGTAGCGCGTGACTTCGAATTCGATTTCCTGTTCCCGCGCTTCAGTTTCGGAAAGTCCAACACGGGCGACCTCCGGGTCGGTAAACGTGCACCAGGGAATCACAGTGTAGTTGACCTTGAACGACCAGAAGGGCCTGAGTAGTGAGTTAACAGCGGCATACCAGGCCTGGTGGGCAGCGACGTGAGTGAACTGGTAGGGTCCTGCGACATCACCGCATACCGAGATGCTCGGGTAGTTTGTGCGTAACAGGGGGTCCGTAGCGACAGTGCCCTTGTCTGTGAGTTCCACACCAAGTTCTCGAAGCCCGGCGCTGTCGAGGTTCGCACGCCGACCCAAAGCGAGAAGCAGGCGATCGAAATCAAAGCGTACCTCCTGTCCGTCATGCTCGCAGACCAGCGTGCCGCTTGCACCACGGGACTCGCAACTGATGGCCTTGGTGGAAGTTGCTATTACGACCCCGTCGCGCTTGCCCAGCGACTCGGCGACCAATACAGCGGCGTCGCTGTCTTCGCGGCCAAGCAATTGCGCACCCGTTTCAACAATCGTGACTTTGGAACCAATACGGCTGAATGCCTGCGCTAACTCGCAGCCTATCGGCCCGCCACCGAGAATTACGAGGCGCTTCGGTTGCACCTCAATTGACCACAGGTTGTCTGTTGTCAGGTAGTCGAGCTTTTCAAGCCCTGTAATCGGCGGTACCACAGGTTGTGAGCCGGTCGCAATGACCACCGCCCGAGCGCTGTAGCGTTGCTCATTCACATCAACCTCCCAGGGGGAGACAAGACGGGCTTCGCCGGCAATACAATGCACACCGAGTCTTTCATAGCGCTCGGGAGAATCGTGTGGTGCGATGGCCGCGATGACTGCGCGTACCCGCGCCATGAGGTCCGCAAATTCAAACGTCGGCTGCATGCTGGCTATGCCGAGCTCCCGACTATCCCGCGCCTCGGCAAGCAGCCGCGCACTCCGGAGCAAGGTCTTGCTCGGCACGCAGCCCGTGTTGAGACATTCACCGCCCATCTTGTCTCGCTCAACAAGCGCGACCTTCGCTTTTACCGCGGCCGCAATATAGGCCGTTACAAGCCCGGCCGATCCGCCGCCAACGACCAGCAAATTGTAGTCGAAATGTTTTGGCCTGCAAAAACGTGTGCGTACCTTGTGGCCCTTGAGCCAGCCAATCAACCAGCGTGCGACAATCGGCAGCAACGCGAGTAACACGAACGCAAAGATCAGTGACGGCGACAGGATCTCGCCCACTGATTTCACTTTGGCCAGTTGCGTACCCGCATTGACGTATACGAGCGTGGCAGGCAGCATGCCGAGTTGGCTGACCCAGTAGAAGGTATGCGTCCGAAGCAGGGTGAGCGCCGCGACAAGGTTGATGACAAAAAACGGAAACACCGGTACCAAGCGCAGAGATAACAAGTAGAATGCGCCGTCTTTTTCGACACCGTCATTGATTCGCTTGAGACGATTCCGAAAGCGCTTCTGTACGCCATCGCGAAACAGGAAGCGTGCTGCAATAAACGCCAGCGTTGCGCCAATACTGCTCGCAAAAGAAACAAGAATTGTGCCGGTAAACAAACCAAAAATGGCACCCGCTGCCAGGGTCATGATAGTGGCACCCGGCAGAGACAACGCAGCCATCAGCACATAAGCGCCAAAAAAAAGGCTGATTGATAATACCGGTCGGGATTCGACGTAGGCGGCCAGTGCGTCACGTTGCGCTTTGAGTGCCGCAAGGGAAAAGTATTCGTATAGATCGAAATAGAAAAAGAGGGCGATTGCGGACAATAAAAGGGCGATCAGCGCTGCGCGGGGAAGTTTGGATGTGCTCATCGGAACAGGCTCATCGCGATCCAGCCGCGGTGTATGGCGGTCAGTACGCAAAGAAGGGCAAACAGCAACGCAATTTCACTGAACCAACCGGGCCAGAGAATCATCGCCAGGAAAAACAGGATGGTTTCGGTGCCTTCAACCAGGCCGGTTGAGTAGAAAAAAGACTTTTTTCCATGCTGATCCGTATCGAGCCCGCGGCGTGCCGCGATTGCCGCAAATGCAAGAAAGCTCGAGCAGGTCAGACAAAAGCCGGCGAGCAGCGCAGCGGCGGCCAGTGCGTTGTTGCCCGGATCGGCAACGGCAAATGCAAACGGGACCGCCGCATAGAATACATAGTCAGCACAGATATCGAGGTAGCCGCCGCGATCTGTCGGCGTACTCACGCGCGCGACGGCACCATCCAGTCCGTCGAGGATCCGGTTGGCCAGCACCAGCAGCAAAGCGGCCCGATAAGCTTCGTTTGCTATCGCAAGCGCGGCAAGCAAACCGACAACGAGGCCGAGAAACGTCACAGCGCCTGCCGAGATGCCCATGCGAGCGAGCAGGCGGCCGCCCGCAGCAAGCGGCGGATCAATCAGTGGCCTTAGCGAGGTATCAAACATTCCTTATTCTCCGGTGGTGTCGCAAAAATTTCTTCATTGAGCCTGTCAGGCCTGCTGAGTGTGAATGTGTCTGTAGAGCGAACCACGATCATAGTGGCACGATTGAGATCGTTTCACCGTTCGAGGCGGCAATGTCCTGCTTGTCGTGTGTCACCAGCAGCGCGGGTAAATTCCGCCGTTGGACTTCGGCGAATACCAATGCACGCACTTTGTGTCGAGTGCCGGTGTCCAGCGTGCCAAACGGTTCATCGAGTAACAACGCGCGCGGCTCCGCCAACAGGACGCGCAACAAGGCGACACGGGCCTTTTGCCCGCCGGAGAGACTTGCCGGATCCCGCTCTCCGAAACCGGCGAGGCCCATTGTTTTGAGCTCTGCGTCGACACGCGCGTGTCGTTGCCGGCGGCTACCGCCGCTTTTCAGTCCGAACAGCAGGTTGCCACGCACACTCAGGTGCGGGAACAGTAGCGGGTCCTGAAACAGGATACCGATACCGCGCCGCTCGGGTGGCAGGTTCGTGACGTCGGCAGCGTCGAGTAATACCCGGCCTTCAGCCTCAAACTCAGTGGCGAGCGTACCGCACACATACGCCAGCAAACTCGACTTGCCAGCGCCGCTTGGGCCGGTGATGCTCGTCACTGTGCCAGCATTGGCGGTGATGCCAAGCGGCGCAAACAGCGGGCGCCCCCGGATCCGCAGTGATACGCCATCGAGGATTAGCTGCGTCATGCCTGATTCTTCATTGCGGCATTTCGCGACGCTGGCGAAATACCGTTCCGGACACGAGCTGGGCAGTACCAAACGCCAATAATGGCGCGGCGGCGAGTAGCACCGCGTAGGCAGCGGCGA
>DDIS01000171.1:0-4680 GCA_002338615.1 Proteobacteria bacterium UBA1844
CCGGCCGCCGCCGCCGCGGCGCGTCTGTCACGATGCAATCGTCGGCTGCGATTGCTGTTGAGTCGGCTACGGCCGACTGTGCCTGACCTGTTGATGCCAGCGCACACAAAAAAAGAGCGCCCAGCGACCGAGGTGAGAGCCAGGTCCTATTTGCCGTCGCAGACACGTTGTTCATCGCTGTCAAGGAACGGCGCTATCGGGCAATTGACGTAACGCAATCGCGTGCCCTGTGGCACCAGGGTATCCGCGCGCATTGCGGGTTCGGCATTGTTGAAGCCGCCGATTTCAGCGGCTGCGGCGTCCACCGCGAGAAAGGCGATCATGTCATCCTGATCGACGCCGTCACCGGAAACACCGATGGCACCGACCAGTTGAGCGCCGCGATAAATTGGCACGCTGCCGGGAAAAATCTGCATGCCATTGGCGAGTTGCGAAATGACACCAGACTGCACAAAGCCCGTGTCGAAACCGTCGATGCCCGTGCAATTCATCGGCACGTCGGCCGCTTGCGCGAGAACAAAACCGACGTGCTGGACAATTGCGTTGTAGGAGAGGTCGAGTTGCAATCCGGTTGCGAACGGACTCCACTTGCCAGCCGGCTTGCTGAAGGGGCCCGGCACACTGCCATCGACCCCGTCGGGAAACCAGGGCCGCGACAGGTTGCCGCCTGCGCGATCGGAAAACGCAATGGCGCCGTCGGCCAGCGCGCCAGGCAGCCCAAGAAAATCTCTTGCGGCGGTCACGTACTGGGACAGCGGCTCTTTTCGTAACACGACCAGTCCGCCGTCCAGGTAGGTCGCTGGCGGCAAAGCGTTCAACGCGGCAGCTGCGGCGGCCGAGGAATAGAACGCCGCGGTGCGTGCTTTTTGCACGGCGACATCGATGCCGAATACCGGTGCGTCCCGGCTACGAACGATGCCAAGGATGACGCCGTTCGTATCCACAACCGAGATCGAAACCCGTGCGGGCGATTCCACAGGCTGACGAATTTGCCCGCGCGCGCGATTCGCAATCGCGAGAGCCTGCGACAGGATGGCGGTGACGTCAGCCCGGGTAAGCGCTCCCGGTCCATCGGTGCCCGGTCGTGGTCGAAAACGTTCGAGGTTCGCACCGTCGACCAGGACAAAAGCATCCGCGCCGGGAAAATCCAGCGTGTCGGGCCGAATGCCGGACGCGGCTTGACCGAACGCCGTGCCGCCGCTGATCGATGCGTTAACGTATCCGGGTACCGACTGCAGGGTACCCAGTACGCTGTCGATACTGGCAAATGTCGGCGCCGCTCCAGGGTCGGCCATGAGGTCACTGGACTTCGCGTCGCTGAATCGCAGCGATCGTCCATCGAGCGCAATGCGGTTGGCCCGCCGGGCCTCTGGCGCGGCGAAACCGTAAGCGCCCGCGAGGGCAATGACTTCGTCACTGTCCGCATCGATATCGTTGATATCGTCGTCGAAGGAGTACAGCGCGTCGCTGATGACGCCGATAGCGCCCACAGGTGTGCCCGACTTGTACAAGGGAAACGCGCCGGGGTCCGCTGACAAGCCCAGCGGTGACCGATGCGGCCCAACCGACACGCTCCCTGAGAAACGCGTCAGCAAGTCCGAACACGGCAGTTGACTGAATTGCACACCAAACAATGGTCCGGACGGTTGCAGGTGGTCACCCGGACTGAAATGCTCCTGCACAATCTGGCTCGCCGTCCTTGTGGTGAATGCATTGCCTTCCGTCGACAGGTACGCAGCTGTTACCGCCTTGGAAATCGCGGCCAGCGTGTCGGGCACTATATTGACGCCCTCGAGTCCGCCATCGCGTGGTGCCCCGGGGGATGCTATCGTGATTGATGTCGCGGCAGCGTTCATGCGAAACACGGCCAACACATTGCCGCTGCGATCGACCACTGCAATCGTTGCGGCCGAACTGCGAGCGCCTGCTTCAGCGACCGCTTGCGTGATGACGGCCCCGACATCGCCCATGGTCAGGGCCTCGGGATTGTCAGCGCAATGTCCGTTGCAGCCGGTGTCAGGCACTGTCGAATCAGTACCCGGATCGACAGACACGGTTCCGCCACCGCATGCGCCGAGCAACAGCCCCGTGGCCAGGCCGCATAGCGAGAGCGTAGCGGACTGGTGCAGCGTACGGATTGACGAGCGGACCTTCACAGTTTTCGTCCATCGCCGACAGTACCTTTGTCGGCACTGTGAAAGTTGTGACACAGAATACAGGTGCTTTGAACCTGGGCAGGTTTATTGCGCTGGGCGAGACCGCTGCCGTGGCAATCACGGCATACGTTGATGTCCGGAATCAGAACGTCGTCCGCCGATTCCGATTTGGCCGCGTTGTGACAATCGCCGCAGCCGGCGACGTCGGTACCGTGCTGCGCGTGCGAGAACAGCGCGTCGGGCAGGTACTCGGATGCCAGGCGCACGGGCAGGACTTTCCACGGTAACTGCGGATGCTCGTCACTTTGCGTAACAACGTGGCAGGTCGAGCAGGCGCGGCGTTCGAACAAATCCGCGGCGACCGTCATCGCTTTGTCGCGTGCTTCTGCCGCGGCGCGATCGCGTTGCGCGCGCGTGAGAGGTTTACCGGGTCGGCGGAGCCGCTGCCCGGTCACGTCGGGCTCGTCGCCCAGCAGACGTGCACTGTAATATTCGATCAAAGTTTGCACGACAGCAGGCGGGTCGCCATGCGGGACAACACGCGAAGGTGCGTCAGGATCAAAGCCGAGCGTATGGCAGGTACTGCAGTGCTTGTCCATCGTGATCGGCTGCATGCGTGCGCCGCCAGGTTCCGGCGTATGACAGTTACTGCATTCGAGAACGCGACGGCCGTCCGGCGTGACGATGCCTTCGGGGTCGAGGTGCGCAAAGTGGTCAAAGTTCAGGTTCGAGCGTTCGGCGGTTTGCGTGTCGGCCAGCGACAGTCGTTCGGCGTGCCAGTCAAGCTTACCGTCCGGCTGCGTGTCGGGCACCAGCAACTGGACACGAAAGCCCCGGTGCCGATCCAGGAAGTCTCCGGCTACACCGAATTCATCCGACACAGGCGGCTCTGAATGACAATCGCCACACAGTTGCTGATTCGAATTGACAAGCTCAGCAGTCTCTTCGTGTTCAACATGACAACTCGCACAACGCACGCTGCCAATGACAGGCAGCCCGCCACTCATCGCGCCGGCCTGCCCAGGCTGGCCGGCCATGACATGCCGTGACACCGTGTGGCAGGCGAGGCAGGAATCATCCTGCACCCGTATGAATGGCTTTGCGTGGCAGTTCTGGCAGTCCGTGCCGGCCGCCGCATGCGCGGCGTGTAGCGGCCCCGCGAGCCACAAATCATCGTCCGGCAGAAATCCGGAATCGCGTACGAGGCTGGCCGTATCGGGTCCCAGAAATACGAGTGCAGGCAACGCAAAGGTGCTAACCACAACGATGACGACAGCGAGCCAGGATAATTTGCGCTTCGTGAATCCGCCGAGTCCCTTTGTGCCTGCCGCCCAGCTGGCGGCAAGCTGCTCCCGGTCGGCATCCGGGCTGAGCTCGAAGGAAAGCGCGAAGTCAGCATCAGCCGGCGCGTCGAGTACGCGCAGGATATTGGCACCTACTTCGATGACGTCGCCGGGTACGAGACTGGCTTCGCGCACGGAGCGGCCGTTGACCGTGAGTCCGGCGGCGACCGATGTCGAGATACTGAGCTTGCCGTCTTTTTCCTCGAGCCGCGCATGCTGCAAACGAGCACGTCGATCCCTGAGTTGCAATATCTGGTCAGTGGCGCGCCCGATCGTGATCACGGGTGCGTCGATACGCCGATCGGTGGTCTCGACACTACCGGCAACGTTCTTCGTAATAAATCGCAGCAGCACGTTCACGGCGTCACCAGTACAGGAACACGCTGACGATATGAATCAGCAGGGCAACCAGCAATGCCGCGGTCATGGGCACGTGCACGTACAACCAGATCTCCAGTATTGCCTGCAGGCGCAGTTCCTGGCGCAAGGTCTTCTGCAGGCGCCGCTTGTTGCGCAGCAGTGCCGAAAGCTCACCGATCGTGGCGAGCATCGTCGAGTCGCTGGTGCGTGACTGTTGTTCGGCGATCCAGTCGAGCGCCGCTTCCTGGCTGCGGTTCTCATTTAGTGTCATCTCGCCGCCTTTCGGCAGTGAAATCCGGGAACCGTCGTAAGCACGCAAGCGTTGCCACAACGTGGCGCCAAGTTGCGTTCGATTGATGCCGCTCGTCACCAGTTCGAGAAATTCGCCGGGCAGGTTCGCCGCAACGCGGCGGCTGCGGCGGTCAATGTCATCCAGTTGTGCGAACAGGTCCTCGCGGCTTGAGCCACCTCGATTGGCGCTCAGCTTTGCCGGATACGTCATGTAGATCCAGACGCCACAAAGCCCGCTTGCGATGACGATCGTCATCAACACGAATGCCAGCGTATGCACATTGATGCCGAACTGGAAACCCGTGTGCAACAGCGCGACGACGAGCAAGGCACTGCCCAGATAAACGTGTGCGGACAACCAGCCCTCAACACTCCCGAGTCGTGACCTGTAACGGCGCTTGCGCACGCCGAACCAGCTCAGCCAGACGATGAGCAATGTTGCAAGCGTGCCGAGCGTGTAACCAAGTACAGTACCGCCATTCGCGGGCTGACCGGGATCGTCCAGCAGGTACGCAGCGATGGCAGCCCCT
>DDIS01000171.1:4780-12980 GCA_002338615.1 Proteobacteria bacterium UBA1844
TAGCGATGGCAGCCCCCGCCGATAGCAACGCGACCCACAAATAGCGCCTGCGTCGAAAAGCGAGAATCGACTCGTGCATCAATCCGCTCTTTTGGCCAGATTGACGAATTCGGACGGGCTCATTCGCAGCGCCGCGCCGGTTGGACAGGCGCGCACGCAAGCGGGGCCACCGGACAAGTCCTTGCACATATCGCACTTGACGGCTTTCTTGATGGCATCATTGCCGGATAGTGGCTTGCGCTCGCCCGGTGCGTTGCCGAGCCCGGTGAGCAACCAGCCGAGCAAATTGCCGGCGGGCTCTTTTTCGCTGGCCATCTGGATTACGCCATAGGGACAATTTCGTTCGCAGTTGCCGCAGCCGATGCAACTGTCCTGAATATAGACTTCACCATTGGGTGCGCGGCGTATCGCGTCCGGCGGGCAATCTTTCATGCAATGCGGGTCCTCACAATGCCGGCAGGATGTCGGTACATGGACTTGCGCGTAAGACGGCCCTGCGGAACGATCGAGGCGCGATGTGCCACCGTGTGTTTCAGCACAGGCTTTTTCGCAGTTGTCGCAACCGATACATAGCGTTTCGTCAATCAGCAACACATCCGTCGCTTCGCCGAGTCCCTGCTGCATCAAAAAGGAGATCAGGTCGCCACTTTCCGGCGCAGACTCCATGCGGGAATTCTCGCTGAGGCGTTCGCGTACCTTTTCCTGCACGCGTTGCCGAACGCCGGGATTGCGTTCCAGCAAAGCGTTGAACGCTGCGGCCTCGAGAAAAATGGACTCAGTCGCGACGGTCGCTCGAACGGTTGCCGAACGCCGACTGGTGCTCAGCAAGCCCATTTCGCCGACATAGTTTCCGGCCGCGACGTAGGACGTCACTATGTCGCGGCCACCGATACTTCGTGATACCGACACCGAGCCACTGCGGATCAGATGCAGCCCCGTCGCTTCGTCGCCTTCGGCAAACAGGATGTCGCCTGCTTTGTAGTCGCGCAATTCGGCGTCGTGCGCAACGGCTTCGAGATCCGCCTGCGGCGCATCCGGCACCAACCCGCCGCGCAGCGTGCGAATAATAAAGTGTTCATCAATAATGCGCCGCACCTGCTGGTAGCTGTTCATCAGCCGAATGATCTCGCGCCGTGGCGATTCCAGTAACACGCAAGCATTGGCTGCGCGGACCGTGGCGGAGCGCCGTCGACCAGACAACAAGCTCATCTCACCGAAAAATTGCCCGGGGCCCAGGCGAATCGCCTGGCCGTTGCCGGTTTCGATGTCTACCTCGCCTTCGACAATGGATATAAAAGAATTTGTATAGTCATTCTTCTGAAAAACCTCGTCGCCCGCAGCCGGCGTCGAGATCGTGCTTGCCAGCACAAGCTCTCGCAGCACGAGTCCATTAATATCGGCAAACAGCGGGACGCGGTTGCGGATTAATGCCAGGGTCGCGTCCACATCCAGAGCAAAAGGCAGGCTGCGGAATTTTTCTTCGAGTATCGGATGATCAGCCGGCAGGATGTTGTTGCCGTTGATGAACTCGACAACTTCGTAGCCCTGATTCATGGCCTGCTTGATCAAGGGGTAGCCGCCCAGTGCGCCAATGACATGCAGTCCGGGCACGTTGGACTCATAGGTGTTTGATAGTTCGGGTAGTGTTGTTAAGTCCTCACTGGCAAAAGAGATGCCGCAGGATTCGACGAATTGCCGTGGCGGTATCGCGCCGAGTCGCGCTATAACCCGATCACATTCCACGCGCGTATCGCCGGTTTCAGTACTAAGCAGGATCGCCCGCCCTGTTTCGACGGAGGTCACGCTCGTGTTGTAAAAGCACTTGATCGTTCCATCGTCGATCGCGCGCGTGATCAAAGCGAGATTGCCTTCCTTGGCGCGTGCAAATTCGTCGCGCCGGTTGACGATGATGACCGTATTTTGCCGCGCCAAAGCCACTGCATTTTCGATCGCCGCGTCGCCGGCGCCAACGACGATGATTGTTTCATCGCAGTACTCATCCGGATCGTCGAGCGTGTATTGAACGAAACCAGGGTCTTCGCCGGGCACACCGAGGGGGCGAGGATTTCCCTGCAGGCCGATCGCCAGAATAACGTAGCGGGCGGTAATACCTTGGCCATCCGCGAGGTGTAGTTGAAATGCGGGATAGGTGCCCGTTATTGCGACGACCTCGGCCGCAAAGCGCGCCGCGATACTGTGCGTGTGCATACCCTGCTGCCAGGCATCTAGAATAGCCTCGCGCGTACCGGCCAGAAAGGTGAGATCGCTGCGCAATGGCACGACCGCGGGCTCGGCCATGACGTGTTTGCCTTTCTGGTAACGCTGAATGGTATTGGCGTGCGCCCGCGAGCCTTCAAGCAGCAGGTGTGAAATGCCGAGCGACGCCGCCCGGGCAGCCGCACTTAAGCCAGCCGGACCTGCTCCGACAATCGCCAGTTCGACTTGTTCCGGGGCTGCATTCACGGATTGCCGAAAGCAGCGGCGCCCGAAACGGTCGTAGCGCCTTGCCCGTCGGACAGGCTGTAGGTCAACCCGACGCCCCCCGGAAGTGCCGGATCTGACGTGTCGCCGGGTTCACTGAAAAAACCGCTGAATACGCCGTTGCCGCTTGCGACGCCGTCGATGCTGACGCCGTAAAAGCCCGAGAACAGGTGGGCTGCCAGTGCAGGATCCGCGGCGTTACCGATAGCGCCGGAGCCCGCTGCTGTCCAGTTGGAGCCATTGATGCTAATGCCCAGCGTGCTATCGACAAGCTGGTTGGTGAAGTCTGCGAAAAACGTTGCGCTACCAAGCACGCCAACATTGCCGGCGTTGTCTGTTGGCGAGGTGCCCCCGAGCAGTGTGTAGCTTGCAACCCCTGTGACAGGCAGCACGGGTGGCGTCGTTTGCGCGCTGCTGATCCAGTGCAGGCTCTGGTTGTTCAGGTCGACGCTGTTAACGCTGCCGTCGCTCAGTGTGACGTCGGCTGTGCCACCAGACCAACGGCCCCAGCGCAACACCGTCACGGAGTCGAAACCTGTGTCAACGTTGTTCGCCGTGCCAATTTCGAAACGGCCGGTTTCATCGCCACTAGCGCCGGGCACCGGCGCGTCAAATCCCAGCACATTGTTGTTGCCGTCGAGTTGCAGTTGCGACGGCTCATTCTCATTAGCACCGCTGTAGGCAGAAAATTGCCTGCTCGGAAATCCGGTCGAATAACTGATGGTGCGCGTGCCATTCTGGCCCGGTACGCCACCCGGCGTGATGTCGACGGGCTGGCCGTCCGGATCGATGGCGATCACGGGTTGCTCCACGACGTCCTTACTGTCTTCGCGGGACGGCTTGGCCGGAACATCTGTACCTTTGCCCGCGGCGGTGGAGTCGGGGCTGCGGCGGGTACCGATTTTCGCGTCGAAGCCAAGCTGACGCGTATCCGTACTGCCGGCAGCGCCATTGTCCATGCGCAGATCGTTGTCATCCATCAGAACCGGTGGCGGCAACGACAGCATTTGTGGCATTTGTGAGCGTAGCGGTATAAAGACAAACTGACCGGCAACGACATCAATGGTCGCGACAGACGAAACAAAGCGAATACCGCCCTCGACCACGCCGAGGTACAGGCCATCTTCAATTGGCGCGGTCGGGCTCACACCGGGCACCCAGTCGCAGTCGCCATTGCAGAAAACAGCGGAATAGTCCGTGCCGCGTATGCCGAGCACGCCCACGGGTGTGCGTACTTCGTAGTCGGATGGATCGTTCTTGCCAATAGCGCCGGTAATACTGCGAAAGCCACCCTTTACCAATGTCATTACACTACTGTTGTCGGTCGATGTGACAGTGGCCCCTGCTGTCGGCTCCGGAAATGCATATTCATCGATCCGCAAGCGACTGTCCGGGCGGAGGGCGATTTTGGCGCCATCGACCATGAGTAACTGTGCGCGTGACGCGTCACCCGTGACGACGGTATCGCTCGGCATGACGGCGTCGCCCTTCTTGAGCGCTTCAGCGGGCTGTCGCTCCGCGGTGACCGAGCCCGTGGCAAATATGACCGAGCCTGCATCCGCCGCAAAAGCAGCGGGCACCGGGCTCAATAATGCCAGGAACGTATAGAGCGACAAGCTTCGCGTGATCATTGGGGCGTCCACTGTAGTTGCACACCGATTTCGGTGCGATCGTATTCATAAAGCGATACATCGGAATCGTTGTTGATGTAGCGAAGGCGTGGCATTAGCGACAGGCCATCCGCGAAAATGTCGCGGAATTCAAGTTGCGCAATTGCGCTGAGTTGCTCGTCATTGCGCGGCTCACCGAAGAAGTCTCCGTCGAAATCCGTGTGCAGGGTGCCAACCGACGCAAACAGAAACGCGGTGCCGATTGGCGCATTGACGGAAATCGACAATCCGGCCTTGGAATTGCCATAGGGCGAGCCAACCTGTCGGGCAGAATCCTCGCCACCGAGCACTTCGAGCGCAACGCCGGCCAAAGGAGAAATACGGTAGCGTGCGCTTACTGTGTATAGCAGGCGATCGACATCGAGCACTTCGATCGAATCATCGTGGCGCACGGCTCCGTAGCGCAATCCAAGCAACAGGTCCCAACGATCGGTAATACTGTTGCCTGCCATCAGGTCTGCGCCGGCGTACGATTCATTAAAGTCGCCATCAAGCAAGCCGTAATAGCCATCGCCGCCCGCGCGGCCGAAGTAGCGCCCGCGCTGCCAGTTGAATCCTCCGTAGCCGCTGAGTACGGTCGGGTCGACGAACGATGCATCGGGGTTATGGCGGTAACTCGCGCGCCCGGACAGCAGCCAGGCGAATTGGGTGCTTCGTCGAATAGCTGCATTGAACCCAGCCGCCAGTTCGGTAAACGCTGAATCCGTTGCGACATTGTTCGGACTCAGGGTAAAGCCGAAAAACTGCTGATCGTCCGTTGAAACGTTGGCATTGCTATCGTAGCCTGCACCCGCGGCGACATAGGGCACGAACTGCGCTTTCGATACGGGTTGTCTTGCATCAATAGTTGCAATGTAGTTGTCGATCACACTGCGAACGGCAGCGGGCGGCTTCTCGTCCAGCAAGTCAACAAATAAGGGCCTCGCCAGTTCCGTATTGCCGGTTTCGAAATAGGCGCGTGCAAGTTCGAGACGCGCCGCCGAAAATTGCGGTGCGACGCCAAGCGATCGACGAAGACTGAAAATTGCATCGCTGGCGTGGCCCGTGTCGAGCGCGGCGACACCCAGCAAATAGTCAAAATAGGGATCGCCGGCAAATTGTGCTTCCTTTGCAGACAATAATGCGTATGCGCGCACGCTGTCGCCCGTGGCGACCAGGTGTTCAGCGTTGCTGAGTAATGCTTTGGAAGCGGGCGTTGCCGCAATTTCTACGGTGTCAGCGACTTCTGCATCGGCAACGGCGACATGCAGGATCGCGAAGCAAACTATTGCGGAGCACACAAAACCTACAAGTTTGCTTGCAGTTGTCATCACAGCCGTCTGATCCTTTGTTTTGAAACACCTGCCCCCCTAGGTGTCTCACTTGCTCAAGTGATCGAACACACCGTCCCACGTAGCAGGTGGAGGCTCGCGCTGGAAGCGTTCGATACGCTCAAGGTACAAGCTATATAAGGGCTCAACTGTGAGGTTGTTCAAGGTATTGAACATATTATGGGCGGTATTCCATTGCTGCAGGCGGTAGGCGCCTAGTGCCTGCGCATGCTGCTCCAGCAGTGTGACCTGCGTCTCAGTCAGTTCACGAACAAATCCGATTGGCTCGTAAATGGCCACGGGCTCCTGTTTGCCCTTGACGCGCACCAAATCCAGTTCGCGGAACGCAAAATCAGGCACAAGTTGTGACGTGCGGTCGTTAACGATGATATCGACACCGTATTGCTTGGTTAGCCCCTCGAGCCGCGAGCCGAGATTGACCGTATCGCCCATCACGGTATAGGCGATTCGAAATTCGGACCCCATGTTGCCAACGCGCATATCGCCACTCGCAATACCGACACCGACACGAATCTCGGGCCAGCCTTTCTGCCCAAATGACTCGTCAAGACTACGTACGGCATCGAGCATGTCGAAGGCCGACAACAGCGCATGCCGCGCATGCTCCTCGTCGGTCAACGGTGCGCCCCAGAACGCCATGACCGCGTCGCCCATGTACTTGTCGATCGTGCCGCGGTGCTTTTGGATTGCGTAGGTGAACGGTGTCAGGAACTCGTTCATCATGGTTGTCAGTTCACGCGCATCGAGACCTTCGGAAATCGTTGTGAATCCGCGCACGTCGGAAAACAAAACAGACATTTCTCGCGTCTCACCTTCGAGGGATATTTTTTCACCGCTGCGATCAATCTCTTCAACCAGCGACGGCGGTATATACTGACCAAATACTTCGGACAAATGCCGTTTGTTGCGTTGTTCGACGAAAAAGCCGTACGTGATCTGCAGCAGCGACACGATGATCGTGTAGGCGAGCAGCGAGGCGATGGGCAGCACCAGCATGTGACTACTCCACATCCAGAGATTGCCGGCGAGCTCGGCGAAGATAAGGGTGGCAAGCAACAGCAACGCATAGCCGGGCGCAAGCCGCGGCAACCAAAGCGCACACAACAAGCCAATCACGATCAGTACGAACAACTCGAGGCCGTCGGAATACGACGGTTGCCGGCGAATCGTGTGATCAAGCAGGCCTGCGATCAGGTTTGCGTGGGCTTCGACACCGATATAACGCTGACCGACGGGCGTGGCCCGCAAGTCCAGCAAGCCGGCGGCACTGGCGCCGAGCAACACGATCTTGCTACGCAGGAGCTCCGGATCGACGCTCTCGCTCAAGACATCTTTCGCGGAGACGTAGCGGAAACTTTCCTGCGGTCCCCGAAACGGAATGTATACGGCAACCTGCTGGTCGACGGGTATGACCGCGTCGCCGAGCAAGAAGGATTCGAGCTCGATGCCGCTTTTGCGGCCACTACCGGTACCGGCAAACTGCAGGCCGACCGCGGGCGCACCCATTACAAGCCGTGCAACAGCCAGCGCGAGCGATGGGTACAGATCGCCGTGATAGCGCTGTACCAGCGGTGCGCGCCGGAATACGCCGTCCGAATCAATCAGTGGTGCATCGAAAAAGCCGCCCGCGACCGCGTTCTCCTGCAAGGCCGGTAAATTGCCCGTGTATCCGGGTGCCTCCACGAATGCCACAGCAACATCGCTGATAGCCGCAGCCTTGATGATTGGCGCCGGCAATGCACCGGTCGCCGCGGGCTCGTCGGGTGCAACGGCATTCTTGAACACGAAGCCGGTCACCACGTCGCGCGCGATAAAGGACTCGGAAAAAAGCGTGTTGCTGTCTATCTTGTCCCCGAGCTGCAGTAGCTCGCGGCGAATGTCCTCGTTATCCGCGAGCGGGCTTGCAGCCAGCGCCTGCAAAAGGCGCTCCGACGACGTTTCTTCGGCTTCGGCAAACAACACATCGAGACCGAGTACGGAAATCTCATAAGTATCGAACAGCTTATCGACGATCCTGGCCAGGGTGTCGCGAGGCCAAGGCCATTGACCCAGCGCAAGCTGGCTGGCCTCATCGATATCGACGATTACAATCTGATCATCAACGGTGCCTGGCATCGTCAGCCGAACGCGCACGTCGTACAGGTAATTCTCGACGCGATCGATGATTTCGAATCGCGGATTGCCTGCAATGTGCAAGACAAGGAGTACAAGCGGGATCGCGCTGATGGCGATGCGTGTCCCCAGCCGGAGCAGGCGATTGCGTGCGGCGGGCGTCATGGCGTTTGAACCGAAATGTTGGATGCTCCCCGATGCCCCGTCGAACGTTACAGTGGGCACGGCACTTTCGCAACGTGGCTAGAGACGCAACAGGTGACCTGGTCCCCGACCGATCCTGTTTCGTCGCGCGGAATCGAAGGGTATGTAATCAGCTGCGGGGTGGCTATGGCCGGCATAAGATAGTGTTTGCTTGTGCTTGCGTTGATCAACGTAAGTATTTTTATGTTCCGTTATGTATGTGTAAGGATAAAATTCCTACTGTGACAAATGACCTGCACATTTCGCGCCGCGACTTCTTGAATGGCATCGCACTGGGTTCGCTTGCAGGTTCGTCGTTGAGTCCGTTGGAGCTGCTGGCCGCGGCGCGCGGCGCCGAGGCTTATCCTCCGGCACTTACCGGGCTGCGCGGCGCACATGTCGGCTCGTTTGAGGTTGCGCACG